>CAUONQ010000011.1:0-12714 GCA_963456995.1 uncultured Campylobacter sp.
GGTAGACTTCCGCCTTGAGGAAATGTAAATGAGAAGTAAAAAAGATATTTTAGAGATAAAAAAGAGAATTCTGCAAAACTTCGCGGAAGAGCGCAGCGAGCTGAAATTTAAAGACAACTATCAGCTTTTGGTCTGTGTGATGCTTAGCGCGCAGTGTACCGACAAGCGAGTAAATTTGATCACGCCGCGCTTTTTTGCGGAATTTCCTAGCGTTACAGAGCTCGCAAAGGCCAATCTGGCAAGCGTAAAGCTGCTAATTAGCTCGTGCAATTTCTACAACAACAAAGCGGTAAATTTAATCAAAATGGCGCAGGCGGTGGTTCGCGACTTTGATGGCGTCGTGCCGCTTGATGAAGCGGGGCTAAAATCTCTTGCGGGCGTGGGGCAAAAGACCGCTCACGTCGTGCTTTTAGAGGGCGCGGGCGCAAATGTGATGGCGGTGGATACGCACGTCTTTCGCGTCGCGCATCGCCTGGAGCTGAGCCGCGCAAAGACGCCCGAGCTTACGGAGCGCGATCTGAGCGAGGCTTTTAAGACGGATCTTGGCAAGCTGCACCAAGGCATGGTGCTTTTCGGCCGCTACACCTGTAAGGCGATAAAGCCGAACTGCAAAGAGTGCTTTTTAAACGAGCTGTGCAGTAGCAAGGATAAGAATTTTCCGTAAAATTTCAGCCTGCAGATGCGAGCTTAAATTTGACGGAATTTTAAAATTTTGACGCCTTGCTTAAACCCGCTCTGCGGCAGACGTTCGGCCTATTATGGCGCGAAAAATTTAGATTGAAATTTTATAAACGCCTCTTTAGATTTTTTATCTTTTAGCAATTTAGCGCTTTGCTTTCGGAGCCTACTGATTTTCTAGCCAAGCCCGGTATCCTTCGCTTTTAATCACGTCCGCGATGCTTTTTGCCATCTCCTGCGGCAAAAATTCGGACTTTTTATCGATGACGGACACTAGCGCGTAAGTGCTATCGTAATCTTGCAGCGCTAGGCCCGCGCGCACCAGCGTTTCGTATAAAAACGGCTCGTCTTTTTCGATGCTTACCGCATCATCGTTTAAAAATTCATAGATGAACGCAAGCTGTTTTTTATCGCCGATTTTTAAAAAATAATCGGCTAAATTCGTCGCACTCTTAATGATGATTTTGCGTAGCTCGTCTATCTGCTGCGCAGAGTAACGCTCGGCAATCAGCCGCCAATTTTCCGCCATTCTCGCCGCAATGATAGACAGCTTGAAAGCTCTGCCGCCATAAGCATATTTTTCGCTTTCATCATCTATTTTTTCTATGGCTCCGAATTCGCTCACCATATGCTCGTATAGCTCCTCATCGCTGCCGCTGAAATTTTCTAAATTTAATATCTCGGCGACGGTTTCGGAATTTTCGGGCAGATCGCTTGCGTATTCGGGCTCCTGCTCTTCATTCTCTTCATCCATGGCGGCTTTTCTAGCTTCAAAAGTTTTAAAATCCACCAGCGGATTAACGCCTTTTTTTACGAATTCAAAAAAGGCGGAAATATCGATCTGATGCTCATCTTCGCAAATTCCGTCCTTAAACATCAGCTCGCTATTTTCGAAAAATTCCCAACCCTCAAGCGCGCACAGGTAGCTTTGACCGATCTGTCCGTCTAGGACATAGACGCACTCGCTAGCGCTGTGATCAGGCATTGCGTGGTCATTTGAAACGATATACGGCGCTTGAGTTTTTCCAAAAACTTGCAACATTCCGTCATTGTATTCGCCGCTTATGCCCCAAATCGCCGTTAGATTGCCGCCGATTGCGATAACGCCGTCTTGCGAATGCAGATAATTACACGCCGTATCTTTGGCGACCTGTAAAAACAGATAATCATCATCGACGATATCGCCGCCGATAGATAAATTTCCGTTAACAAACATCGCTCGTGCGTTATTTTTGCCGCCAGCTTCGCTAAATTTATCCTTAAGCCAAGCGGAATTTATCGTGCCTCCCGACAGGCTAAGATCGCCGTCAAACACCAGCACGTCAAAACTACTATCCAAATGTAAATTTGAGCCGAATTTTTGCTCAAATTCATCATAAGGCAGTATAAAAACGGGTGGAATTTTGGTTGTGAAAGGGCTGCGGTTTTCGTATTGCTTTATCTGTGATTTAACGATCTGCTCGCAATTTTGTAGAAAATTTTTGATCTGGCTTTCCATTTTTATCTCCTTTTAAATTGCTATTTGCGGCAAGTAGTTCCGCCGAGCAAATTTTAGCGTCCGCTCTGCTTCATTCTTTGCATTCGCAACTTTTCAAGAAGTAGTTGCGAGCAAAGTGAAGCAAAAATTCATTTAAAATCACTCTCGAGGCAAATCACCGCAAATTTAAAGGCGAAGTATTTTTTCTTTAGACTAGGCGGAAACGACGGAGGTGAGGGAGCGTATACGCAATACGTGACCGAAGCCGACTGAGTTTCCAACGACGTATAAAGGAAAAAGACAAGCCGCTAATTTATTGCAATCTAGCGATTATATTTCTTACGACTTCCGCCATCATCTCCACCGACGCTATCTCGCAGTGCTCGTTTACGGAGTGAGGCGAGTGGATATTCGGGCCTATGGAGCAGGCTTGCAGCTCGGGCTGTTTTGCGACCAGTACGCCGCACTCAAGACCTGCGTGCACGGCAGCAAATTTGGCCTGCGGTTTTTGTTTTTGCAGTTCTTCGAGCACCAGATGCGCGAAGTCGCTGACGTGCGGCGCCCAGTTCGCCGAGCGATCGGTTACTTTGACCTCAAAGCCCAGCGCACTAGCCAAAGTGCTAGTCTCAAAGCCCAGATTTTCGAGCCCCTCTCGCTTCATCGCGCGTCCGAAAAAGTCAAACTCGATCACGCCCTCTTTTTGCTTAACGGTCGAGAGATTTATGCTTTCATTTACCATATTAAGCTCGGTGTCGTAGCTGCGCACGCCCTGGGCGAATGAGTTAATTAGCGCCAAAATTTTGCCGCTGTTTACCAGCACGTCCGCTTCGCCTTCGCCCAGGCTCTTTACCCACGCTAGGCCGCGCTGCACCGGCTCATGCGCACAGAGCGCCTTGCACACGGCGTTTGCGGGGATCGAGTTGCTCCTCTCGCCAAAATCCAGGCTGATTAGCTCGCAGCCCTCCTCGGCGAGAAATTTCGCCAGCAGCTTCGTCGCGTTTGGGATATTTTTATGTATCTCGTTGCCAGAGTGTCCGCCGCTAAGCCCGGTAACGCCGATCTCGTAAATTTTACCGCTCTTTTTGACGCTCGCGGCGCCGATTTTCGCGCTCACGTTTATGCCGCCGGCGCATCCCAGCGTCACGCGGTCATCCTCTTCGCTGTCTAAATTTAGCAAATTCGGCGATAAAATTTTACCTTTAAAGGCGTTTGCGCCCACGAGCCCGACCTCTTCGTCGTTAGTAAATAGACACTCCAAATTCGCAAACTCCCGCATCGCGCCCATCATCATCGCCACGCCGATACCGTCGTCAGCGCCCAAGCTCGAGTTTTTCGCCCTTAGGATGCCGTTCTCTTCAATAAGCTCTAAATTCGGCGCCGTACCCACGCAAACCATGTCGTAGTGGCTTTGCAGGCAGATTTTAGGCTCGCCCTTTACGGCGTGGATGTTGCCCGCCTGATCGACGTTTACGCTAAAGCCCCGGGAGCGCGCAAAATCCGCTAAAAACTCCCTCATCTGCTCCGTTTCGCAGCTGCAGTGCGGTATCTCGCACAGCTTCTTAAAATCGTTCATAACCTCATTTTTTTGCATGTTTGCTCCTTTTGAATTTATTACATCCGCGCGTTATTGCGACACGCCCGTTAAATTTAAAAGCGATCGCGCTCGCTTAAGCGCTTGCGAAATTCTGCTAAATTTAAACACGACAGCGCCGACATAGCGCTTCTGCAAAATATCCGCACAGATTCTATCGATTGCGCTAGTTTACGCTACAGGCAAGCCGCACAAAATGAAATTTTATGCAAATTATAGGAATTTTACCGAAATTTAGCAAGAATTTTATTTAAAATTTAGTCCGAATTTTGCCGGGGATTTTTATTTTACGATTACGCCCTCATAGCCCGTTTTAGCGATCGCCTCAAGCATCGCGGTCTCGTTTGCGTCATCTTTTGCCGCGACGGTCGCGGTTTTGCTCTGCTGCGAAACCTTCGCGCTTATCACGCCTGGCGTTTGCAAAAGTGCCTTTCGCACGATCGTAGTACAGAGCGGGCAGTGGATCTTCTGCACGTAAATTTTAACCTCTTTGTCGGCAAAAAGCGCCGTAAATCCAAGCATCAAAAACAAAATTTTACGCATAAAGCTCTCCTAAAATTTCAGGATATGTAAGCATAAAGGCAAGCAAGGCTCCTAAGAGCGCGTAGATCAGGATCCATTTTTTGCGCCCGCTTTGCAGTGAGCATGCGCGCGGCTTTTTGAAAAAGAAAAACGCCGAGAGCGCGAAGAAAAAAAGCGCTAACGCAGAAAGCGGCGCACGGTAGTCACCGAAAGCCTCCGCGCCAGAAAAAATGGAAAAACTCGCACCGAAAATCAAAAATAAAAGCGCGGGCAGGCAACAAAACGTCGCAGCGACCGCGCTAAAAATCGCGGCAAATATCAGCCAAAGACTGCGCGCGCTGAAGCGATTTTTGTCAGTATCTTCTCGCTTTTGAGCCGAGGTTTCTTGCGCGGGATTTTCTAATTCGGTTTTCAAATTTTGCCTTTCAGTATAATCTTAATAATCTTGTCGCGCCCTCGTCGGCTTTAGGCGTGAAATTTTATCTGCAAATTTTACCGCTACCAAATTTCGCACAGAGTGGCAAAGAGGCGAAATTTTAAATTACGTAAGCCGTAAATTTTAAAATTTCGCGCCGAAAAATTTTAAAATTTCACCGTCATGTTGCTCACAAAATTCTAAAAAATTCTAAAATTTAGCGCCAAAACAAGGCGCGTCTTTACGTATCCGCTTCAAAATCGCCTAGCCGAAAGTCTCTCTACATGCCCACTCAAAAAGCCCAAGCTGGCGCGTCGCATAGCAAAACGCGAACCGCTACAGCTCTTTCGATCTGTAATCGTAGCTGAAATCTTTCGGCGAGTAGTAATTTAGCGTGTTGCCGTCCACTTCGCCGTAAGGTTAGCCAAAATTATTGATCGGAAATTGCGCCGGACGTGGGCTTAGCGTGAAGTCTCTGCCGTAGTTAAAGCCGATCCAGCACATCTCCCAGTTGCCAAATAAATACTCGCGAATTTTAGCGAGCTTGCTATCGTCGTTGCTCAGCTTCTCGCCCAGCCGCACCTTTGTAACGTCCGCAGGATCGACCGGAATCCAGCCGTGGCCTTTGAGATAAAATTCCGCTCTGCAGTGCTGCGCGCCCGAGATATGGCTGACGCCGTCTTTAGGCGCAGCGCCCATTTGAGCGCTAAATCTTGACGCGCCGACGCGGATGCCAAACATCTCCCTTGCGGCGATGCCCTGCGCGCGGCAAAGTGCAACAAAAACGCTATTTATGTCGGTGCATTTGCCGCTTAGCTTGCCGCTGCTTAAAATTTGCTTCACGTCCCCTAGCCCGCAACCTAGCACGCTGTTATCGCGCTGCATAGTGTTTGCCACCCACGTATAGATCGCGCGCGCCTTTTCCAGATCGCCCTTGATGCCGCCTGCGATCTCGTCTGATTTTTGCTTGACGACGCCGTCGATTTGAATCTGCGTGCTAGGCTCTAAAAACTTCGCTACCTCGGGGTTAAGCTTTTCGTTCGGATTAAATTTTACCTTGCTAAAATCGGTATTTCGCTCAAAGGTCTCGACGCTAAATTTAATATTTAACGTGGGCTTTGCCACCCCGACATAGCCGGCATAGAGCGTCGGAATTTCGCCGTAGTCCACGGACGGATCGTTGAAATTGCCGTCAAATTTTACGTCGCTTACCTTTTGATACTCCGTGATAAGAGGAAGCGGTATCCAAAGCCGCGTCTGCTTGCCCTTCTCCAAAATTTCGTGATTTAGCGATAGCCCGAAAGCTCTCTTTTTGCCAATGGCTTTTTCCCCGCCCAAAATGGTACTCGGAGTTGCCATAACGGCGCCTAAAATCGCAGTGTTTCTTAAAAAATCGCGTCTTTGCATGAAATGCCTTCAAAATAAAATGGCTAAGCCTTAGCCCTAATTTATGCATGGATTTTAGCCTTTTGCGGCTTTGAAATCGCTAAATTTAAAATTCCGTCCGCTTTAAAATTTTAGAATTTTACTCGACGCGGAATTTTAAAATTTCAAAATTTCGCCCAAAGACATAGCGCGAAATTTCGCCAAAGCGGGCATGATAGCCCGCAAACTAGGCGCGCAGGCAGTATACGGCGGCGTAGGCTAAACCACGCAAAAAGCGCCGCTGTCGCAAAGCCAAGCGTGCGCTTCGATGAAACGGTTAAGCTTCGACGAAGTGCTGCGGCTTAGCTTAAGCAAATCGCGGCAGCAAAATACAAGCCGTCAGAGGATTAAATTTCTCGCGAAAAATACTCGTAGATAAAATTTTTAGGCGAGTACGGATCTTTCGGCGTACCGCCCACTTCGCAATACGGATGCGAAAAAATTTCAATTGGAACGTGCGCCGGGCGCGGATTTAGCACGATTTCGCGAGCGTAGTTAAAGCCCAGCCAGCACGGCTCCCAGTTGCCGAAAAGATACTCGCGCACCCGCGCCAGCTTGGAATCATCTTCGCTTAAGCCTTCGCCGAGTCGCACCTTCGTAACGTCCGCGGGATCGACCGGGATCCAGCCGTGGCCTTTTAGATAAAATTCCGCCCTGCAATGCTGCGCGCCCGAAATTTCAAGCGCACCGCCACTTAGGGCGCCCATGACACCCATTTCAGGCGAAAATTTCTGCGCCGCGCCTGTGCGGATGCCGTAAATAGCGCGCGCAGGAATGCCAGCTGCCCTGCAGAGCGCGACGAACACGCTATTAATATCGGCGCATTTGCCGCTTAGCTTGCCGCTGCTTAAAATCGCCGCTGCATCGCCGCTGCCGCATGCGATCACGCTATTATCGCGGCTCATATTTTTTGCGACCCACTCATAAATCGCGCGCGCCTTTTCCAGATCGCCTTTAAGCGAGCCGGTGATCTCGTCTGATTTTTGTTTCGCAGCGCCTTCTACCGGAATTAGCTTTGATGGCTTTAAAAACTCCTCGATCTCAGGGCTCAAGCGCTCGTTTTCATTAAAACTTACCTTGCTAAAATCGGTGTTTCGCTCCGAAATTTCAATATCGAAGCTAAGCTCAAAATAATCGTCATCTTCGCCTACGACACCTTGCTCGCCGTATTTGCCGACGCCCACTCTTGCCTCTTTATCGGGTGCGAAGCGCGCGTAGTACGTGCTTATATGATCTCCGCAGATAGCCGACTCTTGTGCATTTGAGCGGGCATGATATTCGCCAAGCAACCTCTGATACGGCTCTTGCAACACTAACGGCAACCAAAGCCGTACCTCTGCGCCGCTACTTGAAATTTCGTGATTAAACCTGAGACTAAATTTTCTCGTTTTTGCTTCTTGCATTTTTTGCTCCTTTGCTCGAATTGCAAGTCGATTTTATCTCTTTGCGCCTTAAAATGGATAAAATTTTATGTTAAAATGGCGCTAAATTTTGAAATTTTAGGATTAAAATGTATCTGCAAAAAATCAGAGACGAGAACTTTAAAAAGCTGCAAAGCGGGCAAAACCGCGAAATTTTAAGCGCGATCAAGGCGCTGCAAATAGGCGAGTGCGACTGCGAGTGCGGCGACGTCGTGCGCGCAAGCTTTAACGCGAACGCGGAGCAGAGAGATGAAATTTCGCGTATCGCGCGGGCGCTAAAGCCGTGGCGCAAGGGGCCTTTTGCGCTGAATGATCTTTTTATCGACTCCGAGTGGCGAAGCTTCGTGAAATTTAACCTGCTGCGGCCGTTTTTAAATCTGAGCGGCAAAACCGTCGCCGACGTGGGCTGCAACAACGGCTATTATATGTTTCGCGCAAGCGCTCTAGCGCCTGCGCGGCTAGTGGGGTTTGACCCGAGTGCGCTATTTTATCTGCAGTTTCGCTTCATAGAAAAATTCCTCCGCAGCAGCGCGAAATTCGAGCTTTTGGGCGTAGAGCATCTGCCCTTTTACGAGCACAAATTCGATACGATCTTCTGCCTCGGCGTCATCTATCATCGCAGCGATCCCGTAAAGATGCTAAAAGATTTGCGAGCCTCGCTAAATACGGGCGGCGAGGTGTTTTTAGACACGATGTATATCGAGGGGGCGGGCGATTTCGCGCTGTGCCCGAAAAACAGCTACTCAAAAATTTCAAATATCTACTTCGTCCCGACCGTCGGCGCGCTTCAGAATTGGTGCGAGCGAGCGAAATTCAGAGATTTTGAAATTTTGGCTCAAAAGCCCACGGATGCTAGCGAGCAGCGCAAAACGGAGTGGATCGACGGGCAGAGCTTGGAAAATTTCCTAGACCCGCTCGACGGCTCGCGCACGATCGAGGGCTACCCCGCCCCGCGCCGCATCTACGTGCGGCTTAGGGCGTGATCCGCGCCTTTAAAATATTTTTCGTGTACCCGTGCACCGATATGAAATGAGATCTGCGCCTTTAAAAACGCGTAAAATTTTATCGAAATTTATTCGGCTCGCGGGGAAAAATTTTACGTTCGGCAGAGCGTGAAATTTGACTAAATTTAACGGACTCAAGTCGGATTGATCGAATTGTAGCGACCAGGATCAGTGCGGCGCAAATTTAAATTTCGCCTCGTGCGTTACGTTTTACTCGGCGCGGCAGCACGAATTTTAAATTTTGCTTTTGCGTTACGCTTTGCGTCTTGCGCACACGGCGGCTCGAAATTTTATTAAATTTAATCAAGCGGCGGTAAATTTTAAAATTTTATCTACGGAGAGCGCGCATGTACGCATATAGCAAACACGGCGGAGAAATTTTAACGCCCGCAGCCTCAAATAAAGCGGTAAATTTCGGCGCCTGCAATGCGAGTAAAGCGGCATCAATTCCGGTGCCTGCGAGCAAAGCAGTATAAAATTTAACGCCGACCCGCTTCACACCGCTTCACCGCTTTTTGCGTGATGAAGCGCGGTTAAATTTAAACGATCAGTGCTTTAAAAGCTGCAAAAAATATTTTAAATTTTGCTTCTCGGCCACTAGGCTCGTATTTGCTCCGTGCCCCGGATAGAGCGTAAAATCGCCCTCTATCTGCAAAATTTTATGCAAAGATTCTCTCATCTGCGCGCCGCTTGAAAAGGGAAAATCCCACCTGCCGATAGAGCCTTTGAATATGACGTCGCCGCTAAAGATAACGCCGCCCGCTTCGATCATACAGCTGCCCGGCGTATGTCCTGCAAAAAGGCTAAATTTAACGTTAAAGCCCGCTATTTCAAGGCTTTGCTCCTGCCCTTTTACGAGCACATCAGCTTCTATGGGCTCCGGCATCGTTTCAAAAGGATCCGCCCGCAGCATAAAGGCATCGCTTTCGTGGATATAAATTTTAGCGCCCGCCCTTTGCAGCTTCGCATCATCATAAACGTGATCGAAATGCCCGTGCGTATTCAAAACCGCCGCGATCTTTTCCGTATTTTGCATCACCCAATCAAAACTGCTCTCGCCCGGGTCGATCACCAAATCGCCCTGCTCGCCCTTTAGAATGTAGCAGTTCGTCGCGTATTCACCGAAAGCTTTTTTTAAAATTTGCATTTAAATCCTCCTTTTAAGCTTAAATTAAAGCCGTAATTTAGCCAAAAATAGTTAAAATTCGCACAATTTAACGTAAAATTTTAAGGCTAAATATTATGTTTTTGGACGATTTGCTGCCGCAACTGACCGATTTTTTATCGGAGAGACTCGATGAAACGGGCGCGGACGCCTTTGTAGTAGGCATCAGCGGTGGGCTTGACAGCGCCGTGGTTTCTGCGCTTTGTGCACTTACCGAGATTCCCACTTACGGGCTTATCCTACCTAGTGCGGGTTCAAATTTAGAAAATATGGCAGACGGCATCTTTCACTGCGAATCCTTTAATATCCCCTACGAAATCCAAGAGATCGCGCCATTTGTAGAAAATTTTACCGCTTTAAATCCCGGCGCAAGCGCTCTTCGCATCGGAAATTTCGCCGCGCGCGTAAGAATGAGCTTGCTTTATGACTACAGCGCGGCTAAGCGTGGCGTAGTCGTAGGCACAAGCAATCTTAGCGAGAGGATGCTCGGCTACGGCACGATTTACGGAGATTTAGCCTGCGCGTTTAATCCGATCGGAGAAATTTTAAAAACCGATCTGTTTAAATTCGCAAAAATTTTATGCATAGACGATGCGATCATCAAAAAAGCCCCAAGCGCCGATCTATGGGAAAACCAAAGCGACGAACGTGAGCTTGGATACAGCTACGAGATTTTAGATAGCGTGCTAAGAGATATTTTTTCGCACGAAGCGCTGCGGACGAAATTTCGCTCAGGCGAGCAAATAACCGTAAACGATCTAAAATATCTGCAAAACTCGCACCACAATCAAGAGCTGGTAAAATTTATCGTCCGTAGAATTCTTAAAAATAATTTTAAGCTTCGCACGCCTGCGGTCGCTCGCATAGAGCCCGCACACTAAGGAGAGATTTATGAAAGAGATACCGTTTTATAAGGCTCAAATCGATAAAAAAGAGGAAGACTTAATTAAAAGCGCCCTCTACAACAGCGATATAAGATATAGCGAAATTTTTGAAGAGGATATTTGTAAATATTTCGGCGTAAAGCACGCCGTATCGACCACGAGCGGCACGACGGCGCTTCATCTGGCGCTTTGTGCGATGGATATTAAGCGCGGAGATAAAATTTTATGCTCCGTAAATTCCTTCCCAAACGTTGCCGAAGTGATCCGCCACTTCGACGCAGAGCCCGTTTTCGTAGATATCGATCCGATAAGCTTTAACATCACGAGCGAAAGCCTTGCTCGCACGATAGATCAGAACCGCCACAAGAAGCTAAAATGCGCTTTCATCTCGCACATCGCGGGACTTGCTGCGGATATAGACGCCATCAGCGAGGTCGCCAAAAGCGAAAATATCATCCTCATCGACGATGCGTGCCGCGCTATGGGCGCTACCTATAAGGGCGCAAAAATCGGAGCGCTTAAAAGCTCGCTCATATCGTGCTTTCAGATCAATCCTCAAGCGCAAGACGCGATCTCTACGGCGGGCTTTTTCGTTACGAACGACGATGAGATCGCAAACGCCGCGCAAATTTTAAGAAACGGCGGCATCGTGGGGGACGCCTTTTACAAAGACGGCAATATGTCCTTTACCTACGACGTCGATCGCATCGGTGAAAAATACGATCTTAACGCCATAAATTCCGCCTACGCCATCGCTCAGTTTGAAAAAACCGACGCCTTTATAAAGCGCCGCAAGCAGATCGCCGCAGCCTACCGCGAGCAGCTCGCAAACTGCCCGCACGTGACGCTTCCAAGCGACAGCGAGGAGCATATCTACACTCAATTCATCGTAAAGATCGACAAAAACCGCGATGATTTCGCCAAAGCGCTGATAGCGCGCGGAGTAAGCGTATCGCTGCACTACGTGCCGGTGCATCTGCTAAGCTACTATAAAAGCAAATATAATTACAAGGTCAATGATTTCCCGAATGCGCTTAAAAACTATCAGCAAATTTTATCCCTGCCGATCTACACGGCGCTTAGCGACGACGATGTGAGCTACATCTGCGAGCAGATCAAAGAGATAGCGCAAAATCGTGTTTAAACTCCTAATCGAGCGAAACTTATACGACCCGGGCCCCGCATGGCTTGCGCTCGGAGTAATTTTAGCGCCGTTATCGCTACTTTATACGCTAATCGTCTGCCTAAAAAGGCTCTTTGCTAAGCCGCAAAAATTTAAAATTCCAATAATCAGCGTCGGAAATTTAACCCTCGGCGGCAGCGGCAAAACCCCGCTGGTGCGAGCGCTTTTTAAAGAATTTAGCGGGAAGCTTAAAACCTGCATCATTCTTCGCGGATACGGGCGCAAAAGCAGAGGCTTGCTAGAAGTGGCGCTCGGCGGACGAATACTTTGCGACGTAGAGCAAAGCGGCGATGAGGCGATGGAATACGCGCTGTTTCTGCGCGGCGCAAACGTGATCGTCAGCGAAGATCGCGCCGCAGGGATTTTGCGTGCGCAAACTCTCGGCTTTGAGCTCGTGATCTTAGACGACGGATTTTCTAAATTTAATATCTCTAAATTTGATATCTTGCTGCGCCCGCAAAGCGCGCCGAAGCTGCCCTTTTGCCTGCCCTTTGCCGCGTATCGCTACCCGCCGTTTTTTTATAAATTTGCAGATTTCATACCCGCACCCAGCGATATTGCGCAGGAGTTTAAAATTGTTTCGGCAGCGGATCTGCAAAGTAAGCTAAACGGCACGGATGAAATTTTAAATTCCGACGCAGACGAAATTTCGAATTTAAATTTAAATCGCGCCATAGATGAAATTTCAAATTTAAACCTCGCCGTCGCGGATAAAATTTTAAATTCCAAAGAGGCTGGTTTTGAAAAATCCCGCACGATCTTAATCAGCGCTATCGCCAAGCCTTGGCGCTTAGAGCGCTTTTTACCGCTCGCAAAAGCCCACGCCTTCTTTCCCGATCATTACGATTTCAAAAAAGAGCGGATTTTAGAGCTGCTAAGGCGTGAGGACGCGGAGTAGAGCAAAGCGGCGATGAGGCGATGGAATACGCGCTGTTTCTGCGCGGCGCAA
>CAUONQ010000012.1:0-12158 GCA_963456995.1 uncultured Campylobacter sp.
GCTTGGAGCTTACCTACTCGCACGGCACGCTGGACGCGCTAGTGCAAACGACGCCCAAGGAGGCCTTTGAGTTCGCGCATGCGTTTTTAAATTTCAAGCTTATCGCGGCTTTTTTGGCGCTTTTAATTTTCGTCATCGCCGCTCTTAGGCTTAGAGTGAGCCAGCGAGCGCGAATGAAGCTATGTCGCGCGATAAAGCTAGTTTTTTTACTTAGCTTGCTCGTTTTTATCGCGCATGCGGCGTTTAAAAGCTACGTAGCCAAAAGCTCGAAAATGCGTGCCAGCATCATAATCGCACTAAATAAAATTCCGATTTACAACTTTGCTTTCGTTACGAAGGACTATTTCGGCGCCGATTTTAAAAGCGTGCGCGAGCTGCAAGCGGGATACCAAAGCATTTACGCCTCACATTCGCACAAAACCGCGCCGAACCGCATCTCAAACGTCGTTTTTATTATCGGAGAGAGCCTGCAGCGAAATTTTATGAGCCTATACGGCTACTATCTGCCCACCACACCGAATCTGCAAGCGCTTGAGCAAAGCGGAAATCTAATCGCCTTTAGCGACGTCGTCTCGCCGGGCGCTAAGACCAACGACGTGTTAAAATACGTGCTAAATTTCGGAAATTACGAGAGCGAAAAGCAGCGCCCGTGGAGTGCCAATCTCGACATCGTAAATCTCGCGCGGCTCGCAAACTACGAGACCTTTTGGATCAGCAACCAGGAGCGCTACGGGCAGTGGGCGGTCGCAAGCGGCGCGAGCGCGCAAATGACGGATCACTCGGACTTTACGAATCAAATCCCGGTTTACAAATACGCCTACTCGCTCGACGAAGTTATGCTTCCTAGTATAAAAAATTTCAAATCGGGTGCGAAAAAATCACCTCTTGCGCGCAAGGACGAAAGCTCCGCCGCAGAGGTAAATGGTACGCAGAAAAAGGATAAATTTTTCATCCTTCATCTGATGGGCTCGCACCCGAGCTATGAGTTTCGCTATCCAAAAAGCTTTGCTAAATTTAGCGCTGCGGACATCTCGCGCGAGCCGCTTGATGAGGGGCAGAAAAAAGAGCTCGCGCACTACCTAAATACCGTGGCTTACAACGATTTTATAGTAAGCGAAATTTATAAAATTTTTGCAAGCGACAACACGCTGATAGTCTATTTCAGCGACCACGCCCAGAGCCTCTATCAATACCGCGGCAAGCTGATCCATGGCGGCATCAACCGCTTCACGCTCGAAATCCCGCTGATTTTCATGGCGTCGGATAAGTTCAAAGAGCAAAACGCTGATCTTTGGGCGCGCATCGCCGCAGCCAAAGACAGGCCGTTTTTAAACGACGATCTCATCCACGCGATTGCAGAAATTTTAGAGATGACCGACCTACCCGAGTACGATCCCACTCGCTCGGTGATAAACGCCGATCTCAACGCCTCGCGCCCGCGCATTATCGAGGGGGTCGATTACGATAAGGTTTATAGATTGCAGAAGGAATTTGGCGAGTAAATTCGGTGAAATTTTGCGCCTTTTGAGGGCGCAGAATTTCGCCTCTTAAAATTTGCACTCTTATCGCAAACGCTCGCGCCTTAATTTAGCTTTCGCACGGATGCGGCCGCGTCAATTTTCGCTGCCACAGGCTCTGCGGTAGAATTCTTGTGTTGCGAAATTCTGCTTAGCAAAATTCGACTTTGTAAAATTTCAAATTTTGCGACCAAAATTCCACGACGTAGAATTTTCCATGCGTTCACGAAATACAAAATTTGCGAGGCTCGTTCAAATAGCGAAATTTTGAAATTTTAAAATTTGGCGGCGTTAAAATTTATACGCGTGGCACGGAATTCTACCGCTCAAATTCCAAAGCGTAAAATTCCATAAAACAGAATTCTGCCGATAAATTTAGCCCGTAAATTTAAAATTTCAAAATTCCATGCCGCGAAATTTTATGTCACAAAATCCCGCACCCTAAAATTTAAAAGCGGCTCTTGCTGTAAAATTTCGCGAGCTTAATTTACGCTGCCGCAGCGATATTTGCCCGCTACGAAGGTGATTTTATCGCGGATCTGAGCGATCTGTCTTAGCGCCTCCGCCAAGAAATCCACGTCGCTCTCGTCGTGGATAAACGAGAAGCTAGCCCGCACCCAAGCGGGTTTGCGCGACATTTCGATATCGGGTTGCAAGCCGAGCAGATCAAAGCCGTAAGGTGCTGCACAGTCGCAGCCTGCGCGGGTCTGGATCTCAAATTTCTGCCCGAGCACCCCGGCTAGCGCGTCTGCGGCGAGACCTTGCATATTAAAAGCAAAGATCGGCACGCGCGGCGCGGTCAGATTGCCGTAAATTTCAATCTCGGGGATCTTTGAAATTTCGCTTATGAAGCGCTTGCAGATCGCCTCTTCGCGCGATTTGATCGCCTCTAGCCCCGCGCTTTTGCGAAGCTTTAGGGCAAGATAGGTCCGTACCAGCGCGATGATGCCCGGCGTGCCTGCTTCCTCCAAGCGCTCCTTGTCGATTATAAAGCGCTGCGTCAGGGCGTCTGCGTATTTGATCGTGCCGCCTCCCGCGAATGTCGGCTCCTCGCCGAGCAAAAGCTCCTTTCGCACCGCTAAAATTCCGCTGGCGCCCACGCCGCCCAGGAGCTTGTGTGCGCCGAAAAACACTCCGTCGCAAAAGCCAAGATCTACGTTTTCGTGCGCGATGAGCGCGCTAGCGTCCACAAACAGCCGCCCGCCGTGCGCTTTTAGCATCAAGTAAGCGCGCTTGTAATCAAGCTTAAGCCCCGTCGCGTTCGATGCCGCGGTAAGTACGCCGTAAATTTCGCGCCCTTTGTTTGCGGATAAAATTTCGCCCAGCCGCGCAAAGTCCATCAGCCCGCTTGGATCCAGCGGTACGCGTACTACCTCGCAAAGCCCCTGTCTTAGGCTAATTTCAACGGAGTGATGCTCAAAAGGCGAGATGATGAAAAGCGGCAGCTCTTTTATGCTCTCGCGCCGCAAGCCAAGCCTATCTCGCGTCGCTGGCGGCAGGTAGATGCCTAGAATTTCCCAGAGCTTCTTAATCGCCGCGGTCGCGCCAAATCCGCACGAGATCAGGTAGTAGCGCTCTTCGCAGCCCAATAGCTCTTTGATTTTAGCCCTTGCGTTTTCGTAGTAATCGCTCGTAATCTCGGCGCTCGCTCCGCCTGCGGAGTGGACGTTGGCGTATGTTGCGAGCACGCGCTCGATCTCCGCTTCTATAGGGCGATACGCGAGCCCCGAAGCGGCGCAATCGAAGTATTTGACCCCCTCTTTTAAGATGATATTTTCTTTGATCGTTTCAAAATCCAAAACGCGACTCCAAAATTTTTGCAAATTATATCCAAACTCGCTAAAATTACGCCCGCAAGGAGGGCGAAATTTACGAGCTAAAAGACACTGCGCGAAATTTGGGCGATGCTGGTATCGATGCGATTTTGCAGTTTCATTTCGTATTTGACGAGATCGGCTGCATAAGCGGCTACGCGGACGTTTTCGAGGCGATCGAAAATGAAATTTTGCTCTGCTTTGAACGTCTCGGCGAGCGTTTTAAATTCGGCGGCGAGTGCGAAGAGCAGATCAAAAAGGCGCTGATGAAATTTGCCAGAAGCGACCGCAAAAAGATCGGGATTTCAAAAATCTTGCCGCGATTTACGGCGCA
The DNA here is from genome assembly GCA_963456995.1 of uncultured Campylobacter sp. GTDB lineage: Bacteria > Campylobacterota > Campylobacteria > Campylobacterales > Campylobacteraceae > Campylobacter_B. Next base: position 3,666 of record CAUONQ010000012.1, read on the forward strand.
AAAAATCACCGCAGATCTCATAAACGCGAAGTTTCTAATCACCGAAAAATCAAGCGAGCAAAGAGCGCAAAAAGCCCGCAAAAACGACCGCCTACCGCGCGCGCTGCGCCGCTACCATATCACCGACAAGGTCCATTTTAGCAGCAACTTTGCGAGGTTTTGGTTTAGATTTATCGAGCCGAACCTACCCGCGCTGCGCCGCGGCGAGATAGGGCGCGTGCTAAGTCTCATCAAAGCGGATTTCAACGCCTACGCGGGGCTCGGGTTTGAAATTTTAAGCAAAGAACTGCTCGCGAAGTATCTAAATTTAGAGATTTCGCAAATTTCAAGCTTTTGGAACAAGGAGGTCGAGATCGACATCTACGCGAAATTTGAGAGCTTTTGCGTCGCGGGCGAGTGCAAATACAAGGAGCGAAAAATTTCAAAAAACGTGCTAAACGAGCTAATGCTCAAATGCGAAAAAGCGCACCTCGCGCCCGATCTGCTCGCGCTGTTTTCCAAAAGTGGCTTTAGCGGCGAGCTACGTAACCTAAAAAGCGATAAAATTTTACTCTTTTCGCTCGAGGATTTTAAAATTTTGCTTTAAACTGCGCGCCAAAAAAGCTTAGAATATGGCGCGAGCGAGCGGTACTGTGCGCGTATGGTATGCCGCAAGAAATGAGTGGGGTGCTATCGACGGATACGCTATCTACAGGCGGCACGGGCAGAGCATAGGCAAGCGCAAGGCACGGCAGACGCGCTATCGATAGGCGGTATGAAGGTGTGTTTGAGCGGGACGGGGCGCTATGGATAGGCAGACAGCGCGCCATCAGAGGCGCACTATGGCAGCAAATTTTAAACACAATCTGCAAGCAGAAAATCCGCCAAGCGCCAAATGCGAGTTTTTAAAATTCTATCACTAAATTTTAGCACAGGCTTAGACGGCTACGTCGCCCACGCACAAATCAGCCACTTGCGAATTTCCCGCGACTATTGATAAGCAAACACTCGCTATATGTAAGCAAACGCGCGCCAGCAAAACCGCAACTATTCATAAACAAACCTCGCGCTCTAAATTCCGTAAATTCAGACTATTTTTTCACCTTGATCACGTATGGGACTGATTTGATCACGCCTTTGGAAAACAGCGTCTTGGTGTCCGCATATACAGCGTCAAGCTCGGCTTTTGAGACGTCCGCATCGCTTACCTGCACATTCTTGTCGTAGTATTTCTCGATCACGTCGATCGCGCCTTTTTGATCGCTCGGCAAGAGGGCTTTTAGCTGCTTTAAAATCAGCGCCGATTTGATAAACGCGCTCTTGCCGTGCACCGGCGCAAAGATCAATTTTACGTTGCTGTTGCGAAGATGCTTCGTGATCCTCTTCATCTCCTCGGCGCAATACGGGCACTCCGGATCGCCCACGATGTAGGTCACGTAGGGATTATTTTTATCAAAAGACTCGATATAGGCAAATCTCGCGGGATTTATGCTTTTTAGCAGCTTAAGTGCGGCAGCATCGTTGGCGTCTTTTAAAGTTTGCATTCTCGCCTTAAATAGCGCTGCGTCTGCCCCGTCTGCAAGCTTAGGCTCCTCAGTCACCGCCACTAGGCTTTTGGCGTCGTCGCTAGCCAAAAACGCCTCTTTTTTATCGCCCGAGCGGACGATCAGTAAATTTAGCCCGTTTAGCGAGTTTAGCTTGTCGATCGAGATGAGCTGAGCGTTTTTATCATTTAGACTTTGCTTTAGGTTTTTTACGAACTCCACTTCGTTCGCATTCGCGCCAAGCGTAAAAGCCGCACATGCAGCCAAAACGTAGATGATTTTTTTCATAGCTTCTCTCCCCTTAAAATTTCGCTAATTATATCAATTTAAAATAAAATTTGTTATAATCGCGCCCTATCAATTTAAGGAGAAATTTATGGCTTATTCAATGGGCGATCTAAAAAAAGGGCTAAAAATCGAGGTGGACGGAATTCCGTTTAAAATCATAGAATACCAACACGTAAAACCAGGCAAAGGGCCAGCTTTCGTGCGCGTTAAAATAAAATCTTTCATCGATGGCAAGGTGCTTGAAAAGACCTTCCACGCGGGCGATAAATGCGAAGCTCCAAATCTTGAGGAAAAAGAGATGCAGTACCTCTACGATGACGGCGAGGCGTGTCAGTTCATGGATACCGATAGTTACGAACAGATCGCGATCAGCGACGAGGACGTGGGTGAGGCGAAAAAATGGATGTTAGATGGCATGATGGTAAATATAATGTTTTATAACGGCAAAGCGATCGGCGTGGATGTGCCGCAGGTGGTGGAGCTTAAGATCGTAGAAACCGCGCCGAATTTCCGCGGCGATACGCAGGGCAGCAATAAAAAGCCCGCCACGCTTGAGACCGGCGCCGTGGTACAGATCCCATTTCACGTGCTAGAAGGCGAGGTCATCCGCGTTGACACCGTCCGCGGCGAATATATCGAGCGCGCGAATAAATAATCCCCCTCCCTCCCTGTTTTTGCGAAATTTTGATTTCGCAAAAATTCCTCTTTCTTTTAAAATTTATAAACTCCGAGCGATAAAATTTAAACCGCGATCTTCGCATAAATTTTGATTAAAATAGCTTTTCAAATTCGCCAAAATGTGGGATAATTTAGTCTAAGCTTTACGTAGCGCCGATTTTGGCAAAATTCAGAATGGTTTTACGATTAAATTTAGGGATATGAAATTTGAATATAAAAAATGCCCGAAAGCAGATCTTACGACCCGCTTTCGGGCTTTGAGCTAGGCTGCAACTTTAATTAGATTTAAAATTTCACCTTCACTTGGGAAACGAGGCTTAGCAAAATCTTTATTGAAGAAAAGCTTTCTGCCGTCAACTTCTACTAGAAAGTCTCCGCTGCCACCAGGGACCAACTCGACAACTGCATCCTTATAGACGCCTGTTATTTCATCTCTCACACGGAGAGCTTGCGGTCTATAAGATCAAGAATTACAATAAGTAATTACAACCTTCATCTTTATTCCTTTCTAAAAAAGTGCCACATTGTAGCCAAACTAGCTTAAATTTTAATATAAAGGCTCAATTTCGCGCGCCTCAGCATTTAAAATTTACGAGCGAAATTTCGCCGTTTGCAAAGCCCTAAATTTCACTGCTGTGAGCCCAAGGCTAGTCCTCAAATTTTAAAATTTCATCGTAGCAGAGATAAAAATCGCAACCTCGCGCGCGAAATTTCTTATCGCCGTGAAAGTGTCCAAAATACCACCGCGCAGGCCTTACGAGCTCAAAGATCCGCTCCAGATACTCAGACGTTTTATCGGGGGTGCTTTTGCCGCACCAAAGGTATTCTTTTAAAAATTTCATCGCAAACCACGGCGCCGTGTGGCTCAGCACCGCATCGATCCGCCCGCCCGCGGCTATGAAATCGCGCGCATTTTGCACCGCGCAAGCAAACTCCTTCTCGCTTGGAATCTCGCGCGCCCACCAGCTAAGCCCCGGTATCCGATGCGCCTTATCGACGCTAAGCGCGCCACCGAAGCACAAAAAATGTCGCCCCGCAATCTCGTAAATTTCGCCGCGCCGCAGCCAAAAAATATTCTCGCCGCCCACGCTCACGGTGCCGCCGAATTTTCGCTCGCGCGGCAGCTGATCCAACATATCGAAATTTTCGTGATTGCCGTCTATAAAAAGAAGCGTGGCAGGGAAATATCTTTCTATATTTTTGCGCGCCATAAACTCATCTATCCGCTCGCTCCAAAACAGCCCAAAATCCCCGAGCACGATGACGAAATCATCGGCGCTAAGCCCGCCCGCAAAGGCTTTATTTGTTATTTTACCGATCTCGTTTATTCCGTGCGTATCACCGCAAAGATATATCATATTCCTCTCCTTTAATCTGGCTCGCCGCGCTTTGCCGCAGCCCGTGCGAATGAAATTTTAAGCGTTAAATTTTACATGGCGCACGTCGCACGACCCTCTGTGCTCCGAGCCGCAACCACGCAAATTTATCCGAATTAAAAGCATAAATTTAGGCGACGAAATTTTAAAAGCGCGGGCATCGAGCCTGTCGCCACGTAAATTTGAAGCTACGGTTTTCAATTTTAAATTCCGCGGCGGATTGTGCAATTTCCACAAAGAGCTTTGTAAATTTTCACAACGAACTTTAAAATTCCACGGCGAGCCGCGTAAATTTAAAGATTGAATTTAAAGCCTGCCGCGCAATTTCGTCGCCAGTGCTGCGCCGATTTTTTCGTAGCCCTCTTTTTGTAAGTGGATCTCGTCGGGGCGGATCAGCCCGCGCTCGCGCCAGCCGCGCCAGCCGCCATCCTCATCCATAAGACCGGCTATGTCGTAAAACATCGCCCCTTCATCTCGCGCCAGATGCGCCAGCACCTCCGCAGCGCGTGAGGCGTTTGGCACTTTAGGGCTTCGCGGCGGCGCTACGAGTAGGATTTTTGCGCCGGGAGCCGCAGAGCGGACAGAGCGAAGCAGCCCACGGACGCTTTGGTAGAATTTTTGCTCGTCAAATTTCGGATCCATCGCATCGTTTGTACCATAAGCGATAACTACGAGATCGTATCTAAGTCCTGAAAAATCCCTACCAAAGGCATCTGCGCCCCATTTTTCGTAGAGGTTGCTAAACGCGCCATTACTCGCGCAAGAGTCTGCAAAGCGCGCGTTTTTGCGGTAAATTTTATATCCTCCAAGTTCTGCTCCATCACGCAGCGATCGAATTTCGATAGGAAATCTAAGTCGTAGCTTAGAATACTCCCATTTCTGCGGCACTTCTTGTGAAATATACGCGCTTAGCCCACTTGCATCGCGTACGCGAAAAATCTCGCCGCTCTGATCCGATTTATGCAAAATTTCGACGTAAAAATCGCCGCTAAGCTGCTTTAGCTCCAGTCGCACATTAGCGCCCTTTTTGCCGGTAGCGATCACTCCACATAACGGGAAATCGGGGTCTTGTTCGGTGCGGGATGAGATTACATTAAAGCCGCTTTGCTTAAATTCTATGTTTTCGCTTTTGTGATATTTAGGCATCATTGCAGGCACGAAGCCGACGCTGTTTTGCACGAAAAAGCCGTGTCTGAAAGCATCTATCAGCGCGTCGCTTCCTAAATGTGAATCGCCGAAAAATTTCACTCCAAAGCCCGCAGAGCTTTTTGTATTTGCGGAATTTATGCCGCGAACGCCAGCGTTTGCCGCGCATCCGCCTAATAATGCGGCAAATAAAATCACTATAAACTTACTCAACTTCAATCCTTGATAAAATTTCTTTCGCTACCGCTTCGCAACCCTCTTTGCTCATATGAATGCCGTCGTCTTGGCGTACGCGCACGAGCTTGGAGCCGCTTTGCAGATAGGTTTTATAGACGCCTTTTTCGCACACCAGCGGGGTTGTTTGCATAAAATACCCGCCAAGCGCCATACTAGCGTCGGCATATATTTGATTTAGCAGCTGCGTTTTCTCCTCAAAATCCGGCTTTTGCATACACGGCATCGCAAGCCACAGCACTCCCGCACCGTGCGAGTGCGCCGTATCGTAGATCTCGCGCACTCTTGAGGCGTAAAACTCCCGCCAGCGCGGCGTTTTAATGCCATAAGTTTTACCTCCTGCGCGATACTCCCACACATCGTTAGCTCCTAGAAGCACGACTACAAGCTTAACGCCGCCATTCTCTCTAAGCGCGGTATCGAGCGTCTTTTGCCAGTCGAAAGATTTCTTGCTCGCAAGCCCCGTCGATTGCTTGCTAAGATCGATCACCCTAAGGCTTCGCTTCGGGAAAAATTTCTTAGCGTTCATCCCAACGTATTGCATCAGACTATCGCCCATAAAAAGTACCTCATCGCCTGCATTTAGGCGGATTTTGCCATCGTCGCTAAGCGAAATTTTAGCATCAAACTCCGCGGAGCTTTGCGTCGTTAAATTCTGCTCCAAAGCCTGTGGAGCGGGAAGTTGAGAATCGGAATTTTCGCCGCTTTGCAAGGTTGCGCTTGCCGTGACGGGATTTTGCGACACAGCGGAGCTGCGCGGCACAGAGCTTGTTGTAGCCAGTCTTTGTGACACGGAATTTTGCGAAGTAGAATTTTGAGGGATGGAATTTTGTGCGTAAGGCTCCTGCGCAAAATCGCGCGTCTTTAAATGATGCGTAGAATTATTTAAGGCAGAATTCTTTGCAGCATGGGCTTGCGGCTTGCTATCTTGCGGTTTAACGCTTTGCGAAATATCGTGATTTTGCACCCCTTTGCTTTGCAAAGCTTGATTTTCCGCCATGCGATCTTGCGTAGATTTTTTAAAATTTTCGCTTCCGCCATGCGGACTTACGTCCTCATCCTTGCTAATGTCCTCGCCTTTGATACGCTGCTCTAACTTATCTGCGCCATTTGCAATCTTTTCGTAGATCTCTCCGCCTACGCGAAACGGCGAGTGGCGCAGCCATTCTTCCAGCCCAAAATCATCGTGAAATCTCTGCTCCAAATAATAAAGCAGCGAGCCTTGCATAAAAAATGCCGAGAAAAGCAGCGCAAAAAGCAGAGTTGAAACAAACCTAAGCATCTAAAATCCTGCGTAGATGAAATTTGGAATTCCGCTTGGCATCAGCGCGAAAATCAGCGTGAAGATCACGCCGAGCGCGAGAGCTTTAGGCAAAAACGGCAGCTCGGCAAAAAGCGCGATTAAAGTATCTTTAAGAGCTGAAATTTTAGGATAAATAAAAATCCCCGCCAAAATCCCCACAAGCGCCACTAGCTCGCTAATATCTCCGAAAGCTCGTGCGCGGGTAAAAGCGCCTAAAATCGCCGCCGCATCCGGCAGGGAATTGGCGAAAAAAATCCAAGCAAAACTTACAAAAACATAGGTGCAAAAAAGCGCTAAATGCGGATTTAGCGGCTTTACGCCAACTTTAGCAAGACATTTTAAAAATACAAGCGCCGCTCCGTGCAAAAGTCCCCAAATCAAAAAATTTAATCCCGCGCCGTGCCAGATGCCTGATAGCGCAAACGCGATTAGCAAATTTACGCAGGTGCGCGCAAAGCCATTGCGCGAGCCACCAAGCGGGATATAAATATAATCGCGTATAAACGTGGATAAGCTGATATGCCAGCGATCCCAAAACTCGCCTAAATTCTTAGCCGCGTAGGGCATATTAAAATTCTGCGGCAGCTTAAAGCCCATAGCAAGCCCAAGCGCACGCGCCATATCGATAAAGCCGCTAAAATTCGTATAAAGCACCACGCCATAAAGTAGCAGTGCGGCTAGAATTTGCGCCGCGGAGGACTCAGGCTCGTCGCCGTAAACGCCTGAAATCACATCGCTATAATACGCGCCCAAATAGCCGCTAATAAGCAGCAGCTTAACTAAGGCAAAAATTATAAGCACATAAATTTCATCGGCATTGCCAAAGTGCTTGAAGCGATCAAACTGTGGCAGTACTGGCTCTACGCCTTTAGCGGCGCTAGCGCGCCCGATAGGACCCATTACGACGCTAGGGAAAAACGCTAAAAAGCACGCCAAGCTCAAAAAGCCCTGCTCGCCGCATTCGCGCCTATAAACCGAGACAAAATAGGTGATCGACATAAAAACATAATATGAAATTCCAAGCGGAAACGCCACGCTATCGACGGCACCTAGGTGCAGCACAGCAAGCGCAGCATTGAAAAACTCCCTGACGTAGCCGTAATATTTAAAAAACGCAAGAAAAAATAAGCCGCCAGCAACTGCCGCAAGCATCACTGCGCGCGCCTTCGCAGTTGGTAACGGAATCTGCTTCGCTAACCCCGCTTTTTGCACCTGCTTTGCTATGCCAGCTTGTTTTGTTGCGCTCATCTGCTTGGCAGCCGCTTTACGCGAGAGCTTTTTCTTGTGCGAAGACTGCTTTGCGGGCGGTATGGCTTTTGCGACTACGCGATTAGCGCGCGCGATACACACCCCTGCAAAATATACGAAAGCACTATAGGCTGCAAGCACCAGCGCAAAGCGTGGATTTACGGAGCACATAAAGCCATAGCTTGCCAGCAGGATTAGGATTTTTTGCGCGAAAATATGATTTTTGAGCGTCCAATAAACGATTAAAAACGCTAAAAAAGCAAGGACAAACTCAGGCGAAAAAAATGTCATTCAATCTTTCCAATTTAAATTTTTAAAGCTCTTGCGGCTTTTAAACGCTTGCGGCGTGAGATTTATACGAAGCGAAAAAGCTTTTTTAAAATCGCTTGCAACGCGAGATTTTATGCGCAGGCATGGCGGTAGTTACGGCGTTGCGCCACTAAACACACTATAAATTTAACGTCCAAACCCTTAAATTTCACGGGCGCTTTGCATGCGCGCCCTTGCCGCGTGAGCGAAATTTCGCCACAATGACAAAATTTGAAACGCAAATGAGGGCTCGACGCATGAATAAAATTTTTAAACGCGCTGAGCGCTTTGCCATCAAATTCTTACAAAACCTCGCAAGCGCAGTCTCGCAGGTTCTACCCGCAGGATTTCAAAATAAGCGCCTTTTGGAATCATGCCATATAAATTA
>CAUONQ010000013.1:0-12148 GCA_963456995.1 uncultured Campylobacter sp.
ACCTACTACTTAGCAGATCCGAAAACATATACAGCCGTAAACATTACCTCAAATCAAAGTCTGTTTTAAATAATGATTTTTAATACCTCTAGTATCTTACTTGCTCGGCAAAATTCAAGCAAATAAAATATAAATTATTTCTTCATTTAAGCTTATATTTTAAAACTAAGTTATATAATCATACTATATGATTAAAATTTACCCCAAGGAGGACGCCAAAGACGCCAAAAGTAATAAAGGTATTTAGTATAGAGTCGTAAATTAAAGATTTACAGGTAATAGCTAACGTAAATTTAAAGGAGAAGCTATGAAAAACTCAAACGTTTCAAGAAGAGATTTTGTTAAGTTAAGTATGGTAGGCGCAGGAGCCTTGGCTCTAGGTGCGGCAAATGCGCAAGCAGCCGTAAACTCTAAAGACGTCAAATTTGACGAAGAGTGGGACGTAGTTATCGTTGGTTCCGGTTTTGCAGGACTTGCAGCGGGTATCACCGCAGCCGAAAAGGGCAACAAAGTCCTAATCCTAGAAAAGATGGGACGCGTAGGCGGTAACTCCGTTATCAACGGCGGAATTTTCGCAGTTCCAAACAGCGACAAGCAAAAAGCAGAAGGCATCAAAGATAGCAACGAGCTATTTATCAAAGACTGTCTAAAAGCGGGCCGCGGCCTAAACCACGTAGATCTAATCGACACCATCGCTACTCGCGCGCAAGACGCATATAAACTAACTCTAAAATGCGGCGCTAAATACATAGATAAAGTTACTCACGCAGGCGGACACAGCGTACCTAGATCGCTTCAAACCGCTAACGGCTCGGGTTCGGGTATCGTTCAACCGATGGTAGAATACTTTAAAAACCTACAAGGCTGCGAGCTAAGACAAAGAGCTAAATTTGACGAATTTGTACTCGGCGAGGATGGCGGCGTAGACGGCGTGATCATCAGAGAGGATTATAAATTTGATCCAAAGAGCCAAAAAGACGACGCCGAAAACACTACCGGAACTAAAAAAACGATAAAAGCTAAAAAAGGCGTAGTTTTGGCCGCAGGAGGATTTTGCCGCGACGTATTCTTTAGACAGGTCCAAGATCCGTCTATCCTGCCTACCACAGATAGCACCAACCACCCGGGCGCAACCGCAGGCGCTATGAAAGAAGCGTTTAGAATCGGCGCTACCCCTGTTCAGCTAAGCTGGATACAATTCGGCCCATGGGCATGCCCTGATGAAAAAGGCTTTGGCGTAGGCTCTATGTTTAACGTAAACGGAAGCTTCCGCTACGGCATTTCCGTAGATCCAAGAACGGGCAAACGCTATATGAACGAGTTGGCAGACCGCCGCACTCGCTCTCAAGCGATGTTTAAAGTAATAGACGCAAAAGCGGATATCTATCCGATCAACTTTTGCGATAGCGAGGGCGTAAAAAACATGGTCATACCGGAACACTACACTAAACCGCTAGAATCGGGCGTGCTAAAGAAATTTGAAACTCTAGACGAACTAGCGGCGGCTTATAAAATCCCTGCCGCAGAGCTAAAAAAGACTGTCGAAAGATATAATAGCTTCGTTAAATCGGGCAAAGACGAGGACTTTGGTAAACCTATGGATAAAACCACTACAAACGGCGTAGATATCTCTAAACCGCCGTTCTACGCTATGCGCGGTACTCCAAAACTCCACCACACCATGGGCGGTATCGACATCAATACCAAAGCCCAGGTCATCTCGCTACAAACAGAGATGCCGATCCCTAGACTATTTGCCGCAGGCGAGATCACCGGCGGCGTACACGGAGCTAGCCGCTTAGGTAGCGTGGCGATCGCAGACTGCCTCACATTCGGTATGATTGCGGGAGAGAATATAGGCTAATTTGCGGCGTCTTTCGGACGCTTTCTGCGGAGCTTGCTAAAATTTTGCTTGACAGACTATTTTGTCTAGCCTGCGCAAAATTTTAGCCGCGCAACCCCAAAAATCGCCTCGAAATACTTGCAAATATTATTTAGTATCGCAGGTCAAATTCAGCCTGCGATACTTTTAAATTTAAAGTCAAATCTATAAAATTTACTCCGCTAAAATTTAAACTCGCAGCGCGATAGCGCCAAATAAATTTAAACCTGCGCGCAGGCGCCACAAATATAATGCTTAGAAAAAAGAGAACTGTTTTAGAAATTTTAGCCAAAAGTACGCTGCGCACAGCTCAAAACATAAAATTTAAAATAAGCCATTTTCGATATAATTTTCAAAAATTTCGGAGCGGAAAATGGGTAGAAAAGAGCTTCTGGGCGGCGCAAAACGTATCGTCGTAAAAATCGGTACCTCAACGCTTACCAATGCGGACGGTTCGCTAAATGAGCGGCTCATCAAAAGTCTAGTCGCGCAAATTTGCAAGCTAAAAGATGCGGGCTTTTGCGTGGCTTTGGTAAGCTCGGGCGCCGTTGGCGCGGGCATGGGGCTGCTAGGCATCGCGCAAAGACCTAAAATTTTAAGCCGCAAGCAGGCTCTAGCAGCGGTCGGACAGGTCGCGCTGATGCATCTTTACGAGCGGCTGTTTTGGGCGCATGACCGCATTATCGCACAGCTGCTGTTAAGCCGAGGCGATTTTAGCGACAGGGCGCGCTATCTTAGCGTGCGAAACGTCTGCGCGGAGCTGCTCTCGCGCGGCATCGTACCGATCATAAACGAAAACGATCCCGTCGTAGCAGATGAACTGAAAGTGGGCGATAACGACACGCTAAGCGCGCTAGTAGCGGGGCTAATCGATGCTGATCTGCTCGTGATTTTAAGCGATATCGACGGGCTGCACGACAAAAATCCGAGCGAACACGCGGACGCAAAACTTTTAAACTTTATTGAAAAAATCGACGAGCGCGTCGTCAAAATGGCAGGCGGCGAGGGCAGTAAATTCGGCACAGGCGGCATGGCGACCAAGATCGCGGCGGCGCAAATGGCAAATCAGATCGGCACGAGCCTGATCATCGCAAACGGGCGTACGGACGGAATTTTGCTTAAAATAGCGGCAGGCGAGGAGGTCGGCACCCTCTTTAGCGCGGGCGCGGCGCGGCTTAGCTCGCGTAAATATTGGCTCGCATACGGCGCGATCAGCAAAGGCGCGGTGATTATCGACGCGGGGGCGGCAGAGGCGATAAAATCGGGCAAAAGCCTGCTTGCGGTTGGGATTGCCGAGGTACGCGGCGAGTTTGAGCGCGGCGAGATCGTAAACGTCTGCGCGACTGACGGCAAGCTGCTGGCGCACGGTATTAGCAACTATTCAAGCTGCGAGCTTGCGCGCATAGCGGGCGCAAAAAGCGATGAGATAGAGCAGGCTTTAGGCTACAAAAGCGACGATGACGCGATACATGCGGATAATATCGCGCTGCAATGAAATTTTAGCCGTGTTCGCGCGTTTAAATTTTAAACAGAGGGCGAAGATGAAAAAGATTATATTTTTTGCGCTACTTTTGACGGGCGTGGCGTGGGCGTGTAAAGAGGCAAATCCCGCTAGAATTTTTATAGAGGCTAACGACGAGGACCTAGGCGGCACGCCAAACCGCACCGAGTGGGAGAAAGCGGTACCCCCAAAGAATATCAAGCTAAAATTTACGGCGCAAGACGCGGCTTGGACGGCAAAATTTGACGAACCGGACGCCGATAAAAACGGCGAGCTAGACGTTCTTGGGCTGCGCGGATATGAGCCGGCGGATTACGTAAAAGCACCCTGCGCGAATTGGAACGAGAAGGTTGGGCATAATGCCTGGCGAGTAAGCGAAATTTTGACGCAAGAAAATCCGAAATAAAATGGCCCAAAGCACGCTAAATTTAAGCCGCCGCGCGGATAAAATAAGACGCACTGGAATTTTAGACGCGATAGAAGCGACGCTTGCGGCATTTTTATACGCAGCATGCGATTTGATTTATAGATAAAGGAGCGAAAATGAACGAAATTTTAGAGATCTGTAAGCGCGCAAAGGCCGCTTGCGGCGAGCTTTTAAGACTTGGTAGCAAGGCTAAATTTAAAATTTTAAACGCCGTGGCGGACGAGCTGCTCGCGCAAAAGGATGCGATAAAAGCGGCAAACGCCAAAGACCTTACAAACGGCGAGGAATCGGGCCTCCGCGCAGCGATGCTTGACCGTCTAAGGCTAACTGACGCCCGCATCGAGGCTATGGCGCAGGGCGTGCGCGAGGTGGCGGGCTTCGCCGAAGTCGTGGGCGAGAATCTAGGCGGCTGGAGCCATCCAAACGGCATGCAAATCAGCCGCGTGCGCGTGCCGCTGGGGGTGCTTGGTATCATCTATGAGAGCCGTCCAAACGTCAGCATCGACGCGGCGGCTCTGGCGCTAAAAAGCGGCAATGCAACGATCCTGCGAGGCAGTGCTAGTGCGCTAAATTCAAACATCTTTTTAGTAAATTTATTTAACGAGGCGGGGGCGAAATTCGGCTTACCGACAGGTGCAGTGCAGCTCGTGGAGAGCGCCGAACGCGAAGTCGTAGCGCACATGGCGAAAATGAGCGAGTATATCGACGTTTTGATACCGCGCGGCGGCAAGAGCTTAAAAGATTTTATCGCGCAAAACGCGACCGTACCGATCATCATGACGGGTGAGGGAGTTTGCCACATCTTTGTCGATGAGAGCGCAAATTTGAGCGAGGCGGCAAAGATAATCAAAAACGCCAAAACCCAGCGTCCAAGCGTCTGTAACGCCGTTGAGTGCGTGCTTTTGCATGAGCGCGTGGCGGGCGAAATTTTGCCTGAGCTTGTGCGCGAAATGCCAGAGGTCGAGTTTCGCGTGAGTTCGGAGCTTTTTAATGCGTGCGAGTCGGAGCTGCGAGGCGCTAAAAACGTCAAACTTGCAGGCGAGAGCGACTTTGGTGCCGAGTTTTTGGATCTCGTGCTAGCCGTACGCGCCGTGCGGGATACGCAGGAGGCGATCAGCTTTATAAATGCGCATTCTAGCGGACATTCAGACGCGATTTTGAGTGAAAACTACGCAAACGTCGAGCGGTTTTTAAACGAAGTCGGCAGCGCGGTCGTCTACGCCAACGCCTCGACTCGTTTTAGCGACGGTAGCGAGTTTGGATTCGGCGGCGAGATCGGCATCAGCACGCAAAAGCTGCACGCCAGAGGGCCGATGGGGGTGAGGGAGCTTACGACCTATAAATACGTCGTCCGCGGAGGCGGGCAAATTCGTTAGCGGCTCGTCTTTTTCTAAAAGGCTCATCTTGCGAGCGCTTTTGAGAGAAATTTTGCTTCTCTTGCGCTCGCAACTGCAAGCAGAAGTCTAGCTTGCGCAAAATTTTAGCTTCTAACTCAAAAAATCGCCTCGAAATACTTGCAAATTTTATTTTATATCGCAGGCTGAATTCCTTCTGTGATACTTTTACCTAATAAACTTGAAATTTTATAAATCACCTCTGTTAAAATTTTAAAAATATATGACGCTAAAGCTTTGCCACACAGGCGAAATTTTGTATCACGTCTTACTAAAATTTATAATTTTTAATAAAAATTATATATTCCGCACGATATAATCGCGCATCTGCTCGCAGCGCGAGCGATAGCTAAATTTCAAGGAGATGTAATGAAAATATTTAAAGCCCTGCTCGCAACAGCGCTGATCACCGCTACCTTAGGCGCTAAGACGCTCAAAGAGGGCACGCTCGTAATAGCCACGGAGGGGACTTACTCGCCGTATTCTTTCTATGATGAGAAAAATAATCTTACCGGCTTTGATGTCGATATCGCTCGCGCACTGGCAAAAGAGCTAGGGCTAAAAGCGGAATTTTTAACCGCGCCGTGGGATGCGATGCTGGCGGCATTTGATGCAGGCAAAGCGGACATAGCGATGAATCAAGTAAGCATCACGCAGGAGCGCAAGAAAAAATATAACTTCAGCGAGCCTTATACTGTGGCTTATGCTGCGCTAGTAGTGCGAGCTGATAACGAAGGGATTAAGAGTTTTGCTGATCTTAAAGGCAAAAAAAGCGTCCACTCTGCTACCAGTAACTGGGCTGACATGGCGCGCAGCTACGGCGCCGAGGTCGTTACGGCAGACGGATTAAGCAAGGGAGTGGAGCTCATCATAGCTCGTCGCGCAGACGCTACGATCAACGACAATATCACATTTTTCGACTATATGAAGCAGCGCCCAAACGCCCCGCTAAAGATCGCAGCTCAAGGCAATGAGCCGATCTATTCCGCCGTGCTGCTTAAAAAGGACGACGAGCTGACTGCGCAGATAAATTCCGCGCTAAAATCGCTAAAGCAAAAAGGCGTGCTGAAAGAAATTTCACTTAAATATTTTGGCAAAGACATTACGGAATAAATTCTACGATCGCTTAGTTGAAACGTGGAATTTTAAACTTGGTTGGGCGGGAGTTCGTATTTTAAATTTCGCTCATAAAATTTTGGAGGAATTATGAAAAATTTAATAAAAACTTTGCTTGCGTGCGCGCTTTTAATATGCGGCGCAAACGCTAAAACGCTACGCGAAGGTACGCTTAAAGTGGCTACCGAAGGCACCTTTTCGCCATTTTTGTATTATAACGACAAAAATGAGCTCGTAGGATACGACGTAGATGTCGCGCGCGCAGTCGCCGAAAAGCTTGGTCTAAAAATAGAATTTCTAACCGCGCCTTGGGATGCGATGCTTGCAGCATTTGATGCAGGCAAAGCAGACGCTGTGTTTAATCAAGTAAGCATCACTGATGAGCGCAAGAAAAAATATGAGTATTCTGTGCCCTACACTGTCGTTTACGGAGCTATCATCGTGCATAAAGATAACAACGACATTAAAAGCTTCGAGGATTTAAAAGGCAAGAAAAATGCAGACTCCGCTACCAGCAACTGGGCGCAAGTCGCTAAAAAATACGGCGCGCAAAACGTAACCGTCGATAGTTTCGCTAAAAGTATGGAGCTGCTGATCGCTCGCCGCGTAGATACCGTCGTGCGCGATAATACCGTATTTTACGACTTTTTAAAGCAGCGCCCGGACGCTCCGATTAAGATCGCTGCAAAGCTAAAAGACGTCGATTATAGCGCTGCAATCGTGCAAAAGGGCAATAAAGAGCTCGCAGATCAAATCAGCAAAGCCTTAAACGAACTCAAAGCCGAAGGCAAGCTAAAAGAAATTTCGCTTAAATATTTTGGCAAAGATGTGAGTGAATGAACGAAACAAGCAGAATTCTAGAGCTTGTTAGCAGCTCGCTAGAGCCGATGGCGCTAGCCCTGCTGCAAGTTACGATCCCGCTTACGATAATCTCATTTCTGCTCGGGCTCGTGCTTGCGGTGCTGACGGCGGTCGCACGCATCGCAAATTTTAAAATTTTAAAGCAGCTAAGCGAAATTTATATTTGGATTTTTCGCGGCACTCCACTTTTGGTGCAGCTTTTTATCGTCTATTTCGGGCTTCCAATTATCGGGATCACGCTTGATGTTTGGGCTGCTGCGATCATTACCTTTAGCCTAAATATCGGCGCTTACGCTTCAGAAGCGGTGCGAGCTGCGATCCTATCGGTGCCAAAGGGACAATGGGAAGCGGCTACCTCGCTAGGCATGAGCTACGCTCAAATTCTGCGCCGTATCATCGCTCCGCAAGCAGCGCGCATATCGCTGCCGCCGCTATCAAATATATTTATCTCTACGCTTAAAGACACCTCGCTCGTAGCCTCGATTACGATGGTCGATATGTTTATGGTCGCTCAACGTATTGCTGCGCGGGCATTCGATCCGCTCACGTTATACGTACTGGCGGCGCTATTTTATCTAGCAGTCTGTACCCTTCTTACGTTCTTACAATCCAAGCTAGAGCGACGATTTTCAAGGTTCGTGTGATGATAAAATTTACGAACTTAACTAAGCGCTTTGGCGATCACGTCGTGCTAAATGGGATAAGCTTAGAATTTCGCGATGGGCAAACGACAGTGATTTTAGGAAGCTCCGGCTCTGGCAAATCCACGATGCTGCGCTGCATAAATCTGCTCGAAATTCCAAGCGGCGGCGAGCTACAGCTAGGCGAGTTTAAGATAAATTTCGACGCTCCGCATAAAACAAGCGAGTATCATCCATTCCGCGCGCATACGGGCATGGTTTTTCAAAGCTTCAATCTCTTTCCGCACCTCAACGTCTTGCAAAACGTCATCGAAGCGCCCGTACACGTGCTAAAGCAGCCACGCGAGCTTGCCGAGGCAAATGCAATGGCGCTGCTAAAAAAGGTCGGCATGGTGGATAAAGCTGGCGCGTATCCGGCTCGCCTCTCCGGCGGTCAGAACCAGCGCGTGGCGATCGCGCGAGCACTTGCTATGCAGCCTGAGTTTTTGCTGCTGGATGAGCCTACGAGCGCGCTTGATCCCGAGCTTGAGGCACAGGTGCTAAAGACTATCGCAGAGCTTGCCGCAGAGGATCGCTCGCTTATCATCGTCACGCACAATATGGGCTTTGCGCGCAAGATCGCAGATAGAATTTTATTCTTAGACGGCGGAGTTATCGCATTCGACGGCGACGCAGAGGAATTCTTCGGTAGCAGCGATGAGCGCATAGCTAAATTTATCGGAGCGATGAGCTTTTAAATCCATTAAATTTTAAGGAGAAAAGATGAAAATAGATACCCTAATCGTAAAGGGCATAGAGGCTAAGTCCAACCCCCACAACGCGGTGATTCCGCCGATATATCTAGCCAGCACCTTCGTGCAAGAAAGCCTGGATGATTTCGGCAAATACGCCTACTCGCGCGGCGCAAATCCTACGCGCAACGCCTTTGAGGAGCTTTTTGCAAAATTCGAAGGCAGCAAATACGCCTTTGCACTAGCCTCGGGTATGGCGGCTACGAGCGCTGCATTTTCGCTGCTTAAAAGCGGCGATCGCGTGCTGCTAAATAATAATGTCTACGGCGGCACCTATCGCTACGTAAGCGGGATTTTTAAAAATCAAGGGATCAATTACGACTTGGTGGACGATCTAAATTTGATCACCGAAATTCCAAGCGACGTTAAAATGGTATTCATCGAAACGCCCTCAAATCCGCTTTTGCGCGTAACCGACATTGAGCGTATCAGCGAGCTCGCGCATAAAAACGGCGCGCTTGTGGTGATGGATAATACCTTTTTGACCCCGTATTATCAGCGCCCGCTAGAGCACGGCGCAGACGTCGTAGTTTATAGCGCGACCAAATACATAGGCGGACATGCCGATCTGATCGCCGGCATCGTTACGACGAACAATGACGAGCTTGCCGCAAGAATTCAGTTTATGAAAAACACTCTGGGCGCGACGCTATCGCCTACCGACGCGTATTCGCTAATACGCGGACTTAAAACGCTAAGCGTGCGCTTCGACCGCCAGAGCGAAAATACGCTAAAGATAATAGAATTTTTACGCAGCAATCCTGCGGTGGAGGCGGTAAATTTCGCAGGCTCGCACTCTGAGAGCGAAAAAAAGATACAAGATCGCCAAGCTAGCGGCATTGGAGCGGTCATCTCGCTGGTGCTTAAGCCGCAATACGACTATAAAACCTTTGCACGCAGCCTTGAGCTATTCGATCTAGCCGTGAGCCTGGGCGGCGTAGAGAGCTTGATCTGCCACCCCGCGTCGATGACGCACGAGAGCTATCCGCGCGAGCTGCAAGAGCGCATCGGCATCAGTCAAAATTTGCTGCGCCTAGCCATAGGCATCGAAAACGCGGACGATCTCATAGCGGACCTTACCGCCGCGCTAGAAAAATCTAAAAAATAGGCGGCACGAATTTTACGTAAGCTTGTGGAATTTTATGCAGGCTTGTAAAATTTATGCGCGCAGAATTCATGCCAAAATTTCGTCCGAAATCCTTATAGCTTCGCTCGTGAGGCTATAAGGGCGCGGTCTTTACAAGCCGGCGCGCAGGGCGAGTTCGTAAAGACCCGCCGCCGATTATTTCATCTTACAAAAATCCTTTTTCGCAAAACCTATGCCTATTTATCGCGAGCTAAATTTTGTATGAATTTTCACTCGTTAAATTTTACGAAGCGCGCGGCTTTGCGTAAAATTTAAATTTAAAAATTCCGTCACTACGTCGTTGAAATGAAATTTTAATTTATACGCACGGCAAAATTTATCTAGACCTCTTGCTAAAACACATCGTTTAAATTTAATTTGGATAAATCTATCTAGCCGCCGTTTGATATTGCCAAGCGGAGAGCTTAAATTTAATCAAAATTTTAATGTGCCGCGCCAGCTATTTGCAATCGCTCAGTTTAAAATTTGATGAGCCAAATTTTAAACTGGACAAATTTGGGCTCCGTCCTGCTCAAAATTTAAAATTCTGCACGCCGTTTAAATTCCGCTTAAATTTTTAGCCGCTTTAAATTTAGCAGAGTTACTTCAGCTCGCCCCAGCGCTTGGCGATGTTTAGGCTTGTCTTAAGCGGCACGTTCAGGCTCGCCGCGCTTTGCATTATCTCCTGCGCGCGCTCGCCGAAGCTCTGCGCTAAATCGTCCCGCACCTCGAAGATCAGCTCGTCGTGAATCTGCAATATCAGCCGCGCCTCGTCGTTTAGCAGCAGCGAAATCTCAACCATCGCCTTTTTGATTATGTCGGCGGCGGAGCCTTGAAATTTCGTATTCACCGCCTCGCGCTCGTAGCTCGCATAGACCATGTTGTTGCGCGCATTTGCGAAGTCGAAGTACCGCCTGCGCCCAAAAAGCGTGCTTACGTAGCCGCCTTCTTTCGCGTCCGATTTTATGCTTTGCAAAAACTCCTTGATCGTGCAAAACGCCGCAAAATAGCGCTCGATATAGCTCTTTGCCTCGGCACGCGCGATGCCTAGGCTGTCGCTTAGCTTACCCGCACCCATGCCGTAGATAAGGCCGAAATTTATGCTCTTTGCGATCGTGCGGTGCGCGGGCTGCGCATCGCCGAAAATGCTGATCGCCGTGCGCGCGTGAATGTCCTCATCTGCCCTAAACGCCGCCAAAAGCGCAGGATCGCGCGAAAAGTGCGCGAGCAGGCGCAGCTCGATCTGCGAGTAATCAAGCGAGATCAGCGAGTAGCCCTCGCTTGCGAGGAAACAGTCTCGCACGTCCTTCGCAAACGTGCCGCGCGCGGGGATATTTTGCAGGTTCGGATTTTTGCTCGCTAGCCGCCCGGTAGCCGTGCCGGTCTGCAAGAAATTCGATCTGACGCGGTTTTGCGCATCGGCTAACGCAAGCTGCAGCAGCGGCTCGCAGTAGGTGCTTTGCAGCTTAAACAGCTCGCGGTAGTCTAAAATTTTACCCACGGCAGGATGCAACGTCGTAAGATCCTTCAGCACGCTTTCGTCAGTGCTATAGCCCGTCTTTGTGCGCTTCGCCGCAGGAAGCCCAAGCCGCTCGAAAAGCACGGCGCCGAGCTGAGCGGGAGAGTTGATGTTAAACTGCTCGCCGCAAAGCTTATAAATTTCATCCGTGAGCGCTCGCAGGGACTTTTCGTTGCGCCCGATTAGGCGCTTTATCATCTCTACATCGATCTTGATGCCGCATCTTTGCATCTGCCAAAGCACCCGCACGAACGGAAACTCAAGCTCCTGCGCGAGCTTAAAAAGCGCGGGTTCGAGCAGCTCCTTTAGCTTAAAATACAGCCTCAGCGTTACCCACGCATCCTCGCTCGCATAGATCGTAGCGGCATCCAGCTCCACGGAGGCGAAGGTCTCGCCCTTTTTGACAACGTCGCCGAAATGCACGGTCTCATAGCCTAGATAGCGCGGCGAGATAGAGTCCATCCCCACGGCGTTTGCGGGATCGAGCAGCCACGCTAGCACCATCGTATCGGCAAAGCGCGCAGGCGGCTCGATATTAAAATTATTTTTCACGATCTCAAAATCGTATTTTAAATTTTGCCCCACGACATAGCCGCGAAACAGCGAGCCGATCGCGGTCTTTGCGGCTTCCGAAGAAATTTGAGCCGGAGCGCCCAAGTAGCTATGCGCGAGCGGGACGTAGTAGGCGCGCTCCTCGTTAAACGCAAACGAAAAGCCCACGATCTTGGCGCTTTTGCTGTCGATGCTCGTCGTCTCAGTATCGAAGCTCACCAAGGTCTCGGCGCCCACTCCCTCGCATAGCCTCGCAAGCTCCGCGGCATCGGTAATGCAAACAGGCTCAAAGGGCGTTTTAAAAGCACGCTCGGAATTTTGTCCGCCGCAAGCGGAAC
>CAUONQ010000014.1:0-12124 GCA_963456995.1 uncultured Campylobacter sp.
CAATAAATATACTAAAAAACTGCATTATTTAATTCTTATAGATAAAATTTAACGTGATTGTATTTTTTAATTGCTTTAAATTCCCTTAATAGCGCACTAAAATAAAAGATAAATTTTTATGAATAAAATATACTAAAATAGCTGGATTTAAATTTTGCCAAGCGGCTCGATCATCTTAGATAATCGATCAGCTTGGCGGAGATTTCTCGAAACTGCAAAATTTTATGCCCCTTTTTCTCGCGCATGAAGTCCTGCGCGTCGCGCAATCTCGCAAACGTGATAAGATCGTCGCCTCTGGCGCTTTGCAGCACGCTGCCGAATACATAAAACGCGTCCTGTGCCTGCAAAATTTCGCCGCTTGCGTAATCGGTGACGTAAAGTTCCGCACCGCCGAAATTCGCATCAGTGGAATTTGCCTCGCCTAAATTGCCGCTAGCTTGATTTTTGCTCTCAGAATTCGCTCCAGCGGAAGCTCCGCTAAAATTTGCGCCCGAGCTCTCGTCTTCAAAAAAATATGCAAACATCGCCTTGGGCGAAGCAAACGCTAGCGCGCCGCCGTCTTTGAGCCTTGCATAGGCGCGAAATTCAGGATGCGCGCTAGTATCGATGCCGTATTTGGCGCAGGTAAGATTTACGTCTTTAAGCCACGCAGGCTCGCGCGTAGATTTGGAATTTTGTGCCGAGCCAGAGTCCGTACTAGCAGGCGTGCCTAAATTTTGAGCCGAGCCAGAGCTCTGAGCCGCGGAATTTTGCATCTCAGCTGCGCCGCAAAGCGCTATAAATGCCGCCAAAATGAGTGGAAATTTCACGCTAAATCCTTCGATCTAAAGATAAAATAGCCCAAAACGAGGCTTGCCGCGCCCAGAGCGATCGGATAGAGCAGCGAAAAAGTGATGAAAAGCCCGCGCCCGAAGTGATCTAAGATAAAATATGCCGTCGTGCCGATGACCGCAAGATCGGGATCAAATAGGCTGATAGCGGCGATACGGAAGTCCTCCATCGGGTTTGCTAGGGCGATCGCAAAGATCAAATTTTCGTTCACTCCCGTTTTTGCGAGCAGTCCGATCAGCACGAGATCCAAAAACGCAAGGCAGAAAAGCCAGACAAAAAACGCAAGCCCAAGCCCCATCTCTTGGCTTTTTGAAACGGCGCAGATCAAAAACGCGATCCCTAAAAACGCCGCGCACAAGCTAAAAAGCAGCCCCGTATAAAGCAGGCAGATCGCCCATGGAATGCCCGTGCCCTTGATCGCACCCCAAACGATCGCCAAAAGCAGCGACAAAAATATCGGCACGAACACTCCAAATAGCCTTCCTAGCGCCTTGCCGTAGTAATACTGCGCCTGCGAGATCGGAAAGCTTAGCAGGTATTCGAGGATGTTTAGGTCGCGGTCGGCTAGGATCGCCTTGCTGGTGGTGACGAGCACGAAGACGGGCAGTATGATGATGCAGATCTGAATAAACAGCAGTAGCAGTCGCGAAAGCCCGCTAAAGCCGAGCACGCGCGAGTCGGTCACCCCCGTGATGAAAAATGCTGCCACGAGCCCGCTAAAGATCAGCAGATAGAGTAAAAACCAGCGCGAGCGGAAGGATTCTTTGATATCCAAAGCGGCGATGGTAAGTAAATTTTTCATTCTTTTCCTTTAATTTTCTAAGATAAAGCGATCTTGGGCTTTATATTTGGACTCCGCGCTTAAGCGGGCGTGCGCCTTGTCTTAAGCGCGCCACCCGTCTTTAAATTTAGATTTCTTGCGCGGCTTAAATGCGCCCGTCTTTAAATTTTAGCCTCGTTTTGCGGCGCGGATTTCGCGGTCTTAAATTTTGCCCGTCTAGCGTTTAAACAAGCGGCGAAATTTTATCCGCCGCCTGCGACCGCGGACCGCGCATAAATTTTAAATTTACGGCTCCGTCTCGCATGCGCTTAAACATCGCGTCGTTCAGTGTCGCCTATTATCCGTCATTCACGACGCTGCAAAGTAAAATTTAATCTATAACGGTACGGGAGGCACTCTGAAATTTTACGCTTTAAATTTAGCGCAAAAACATGGGCCGCTTAAAATTTCGCCTTGGCTAAAACATCCTTAATGCGCGTGCCCTGAAGGGATATCGTGCGCCGTGCCATTACCCTCGTGCATATGTCCCATATCGTGCGGCGAGCCTTGAGAGTGCGCCGTGCTGCCCGCATCGCCGCCCATGCCATGATCTGCGCCGTGAGTATGTCCCATACCGTTCATATCGTGTTTCGGCTCGCTCATTCCGTGCTCCGCGGAGTGAGAGTCTTTCATGCCGTCCATATCGCCGTGCGCATCGCGACCCATATCGCCCATTCCCATGCCGTGCGAGCCGCCGCCCGCTTTAAGCGCCGCGACTACCTGATCGAAGCTGAAGTCTTGCTTGCCCTCTTGCTTATTTTTAAACGCACCCCAGCCAAACGACATAGGGGTTTTAAAACCGCGATAAAAGTGCGCCGTGCGTGCGTCGATAAACTCGCCGTTGCCGCTAGCGTCGTTGATGTAAATTTTGGCGTCCTTCAGCCAATTTAACTTGTCGTTGGTAACCATAAAATCCACCAAGCAGCCGATGTCGTCAAAGTAATGGTTTTTGCCGTCCACGCGCACATCGACGCTGAAGCGGTTGTCGCTGATCGCCATCTGGCAGTGCTCGCACACGTCCCTGTCGTAGTGGACGTTGCCGTAGTCTTTCTCGTCGCCGCAGCCTAAAAACGTAAGCGCCGCAAGTGCGCAAAGTAAAAATTTAAACATTTTTATCATCTACGATCCTCCCTAGATCCATACAAATCATTCTTTTTACCAGCCCTTCAACCTCGTCGAGCCTATGCGAGATAAAGATTAAGCTTTTGTCTTTTGCATACTTACGCAAAAGCGTCTTAAAACGCTCGCGCGCGCTCGGATCGAGATTGGCTGTCGGCTCGTCGAAAATCATCGCTTTGCTAGCCCTGCCGAATGCTAGCGCGATTAAGAATTTCTGCTTCATACCGCCGGATAGCTTATGAAATGGCTTGTTTAAATTTGAACTTAGATCAAGCTCCATTTCGTCGCAAAATTTTACGATGTCTGCTCTGCTTGCGTCAGCCGTACGCTCGGCGAAGTAGATGAGCTCATTTAGGCTTAGCTTAAGCGGCGGCGGGGTTTGCGGCACGAAGCTGATACCGCGTAGAGCACGGCTGCGCTGCTTAAACGAATCAAATCCGTCTATAGCTACGCTGCCGCTTGTGGGTATGTATTCGCCTAGAATCGTCCGCATCAGCGAGCTTTTGCCCGCGCCGTTTTGCCCGACGAAAAGCACCTGCTCGCCGTCCGCGATATTTAGATCGATATCTTTTAAAACGAATTGATCTGCGAATTTCTTGCTTACGTTTTTAATCTCTATCATAGGCTTCCTTAGATCATATCTTTTAGCTTATTGCCGATACCGAGTGCGTCTTGATGACACACGTCGATACAGCGTCCGCACAGCGTGCAGTCGATCCCTTTTAGCATAAATTTGCTCTTATTGCCCAGGTTTTCGGATGCCTTTTTTTTAGTGATATCCAGTACGTGCGAGACGAAGCAGACGTCTTGGCAAACGCCGCAGTGGTCGCACCTGCTCTTATCCCAAGTAATCTTGCTAAGGCTTGCTTTCGCCGCAAGCGAATAGGTGCTTCCTAGCGGGCATAGGTGCGTGCACCATACTCGTCTGCTAAAAAATACTTCGAGCAAAAACACAAAAACGATCCAAAGCCCCGCCAGCGAAAAGCCGTAGATGATGAAGCGCGATAAAATTCCAACTACGTTAAAAATTTCAAAAACGAGCAGGTCTGTAATGGCGCTTAGTAGCAAAAATACCGTCCAGATTGCATATCGCATACCGCGAGGCAGGGCGTGCTCCTTGATGACGTGCTTGTCAATTAGCGTATTATGCAGCTTCTCGCCGATCTCGCTAAGCGCTCCGTAAGGGCAGATCCACGAGCAAAAAGCCTTGCCGCCCGCGATGAAATAAAATAGCAAAATGGTGCCCGAGCCGATGAGTAGATTTATCGGCAGATCCTTGTGCGCGGCGATCACCTCAAGAGTCGCGAAAGGATCTGCTAAGTGAAAGCCAAGTATCCGCGAGCCGCTGATATCGCCTTCTAAAATTTGAATATCCGCGCGAAAGGAAAGCACGAAAAGCAGATGCACTAAAAATACCGTAGCGTAGCGCAGAGCCCGAATGCTTGGGCGCCATTTGCCGTTTTTATTTCTAAGCGCGAAGGTTGAGAAAAAGCTCGTATTTTTGATCGTGCATCGCGAATTATATTTATCCAAGAGCTACTCTTTAAATTTTGAAATTTCATCCGCGAGCTTATCTAGGCTCTCGTCGCTTACGTTGGTTAAAAGCCCGCTCATTAGGCTGTTTTTGATCTTGCCCGCCTTATAATCTTTGAGGCTTGCTAAAATTTGATCCTTGCTCTTGCCTCCGATCGGCGGAGCGATCTTGCCGCGTCCGTCATCGCCGTGGCAGGGCGCGCAGCTTACCAGATAGGAGCTGCTAACCTTGAAATCGCGCTCTTTGACGCTCTGCTGTAAAATTTTAATATTTTTTACGTCCTTATCGTCGATAAGATCGACGCTTTTGCTCTGCGGTGCAGGCTTGGCTTGCGTTTGTGGCTTGACTTCTTGCTGCGGCGCGCTAGAATCATCCGAACTAGCCATAAAGATCATCAGCGCGATCAGCGCTACGCCTAGAATCAAAGCTAAAATTTTGCCCGGTTTCATTTCTGCTCCTTAAATTGTTTGTTGAACTCATAAATTTCTTTTGCCATCGTCTCTATTTGCTGCTCGCTCATGCCGTTTACGAGCTGCACCATAAGTGGGTTGGGCTTTTCTTTAAATTTATACTTTTTAATCATATCCACGATCTGCGCGTCGGTTTTATCCAGAAGCGACGGGCCTATGATGCCGTTTGCGTAGTCGTCATGGCACGCCGAGCAGCGCAAGATAAAATCGTGCCCAAGGCGCTTTTTCATCAGGTCGAAATTTAGCTTTTCGTATTGATTTTTGATGCTTGAATACGCCACGATATTTTTGGTCGTTTCGTTTACATCGCCGTTTAGATTAAAATTTACCTTTCGCTCGCCGTAAAAATCGTAGCTTACGAACTTATCGTCCTTCTTGGGCGCTTCGCCGCTTTTAACGCTGATGCGAGGCTTTGCAGTATGATTTTGTTCCACGCTCTGCGATGCGGAATTTAAACTCGCAGAATTTTGTTCTGCGGAGCCTTGCGAAACGGAATTCTGACCTGCGGAATTTGCCGCGGCGGAGCTTGAATCGTCGTCATCTCCGCAGCCGCATAGCAAAAGTGCCGCAGCTAGCGAGCAGAGGTAGAATTTAATAGAGTTTTTCATTGTTTTCCTTCATAGATTGATTTGTAATCCGCCCGCGGGATTATCTCGATGATACGCGCCGGGCAGAGCTCTGCACACGCGCCACAGCCGACGCACGCGCTGCGGATCTGCGGAGCGAAATGCTTGCCTGCCTCTATCATCGCGATGGCATCAAGCGGCTGCGGGTAAGGACACAGCGATGCGCATAGATCGCAAGGCTTGCCCTCTTTCGCCGCCAGCGCTGAGTTTAGCTCGCGTTCCTGCTCGGTCTTGGCGGGCTTTAGGCGCAGATCGCTAGATTTTAAAGCCTGCCCGAGATACGCCAAACAGGCGTCTAAATTTTCGATCACGGCGATACCCATTTTGACCTTTTTAGGCTCGTTCGTCTCGTGGCTGAGCGCGCCGCTTGGACAGGCGAGCACGCAAGGAAGCGCGCCGCAAAGATAGCAGCCCCGCTCTTTGGCGTCGATGACGGGCGTGCCGATGTCAAAAAGATGAGTAATATCCAGCAGATAGATGCTGTGATAGGGGCAGACCTGCACGCATTGGCCGCACTTGATACAGCTAGAGCGGAAGCCGCGCTCCGCCAGCGCTCCCGGCGGACGCAGATATAAAGAGGCGGAATCCCCGCTAGAATTTTGTTTTATGGGATTTGGCGCAGAATTTTGCTCTGTGGAATTTACGGAATTTTGCTCGTTTAAATTTTGCACTTCACTGCCCGCGGAATTGGCAGAATTTTCATCCGCAAACAAGTTCGCTGCCCCGAGTACTCCGAGCGCTCCGCCGAGTAGTTTTATCGCTTCGCGTCTATTCTTTATCATTGCCTCATCCTAGGTTTTGGATCTTTTAGCAGTAGCTCAGGCTCTGAAAACGGAGCTAGCTTGGAGATGAAATTTAAAAGCGCGATCCCGCTGGAGCCGTAAAAAAACCGCACGCTTGGCTTATGCGCCCAAAGTCTATCCGCGTAGGCATATGAGCTGTAGCTAACGTCGCCGTAGCCGTCGCCATCGCGATCAAATCCGTCGTAATCGTCGAAGTAGTTGCCACTCCATTCGTTTTGCAAGAGCTTGGACTCAGGCGTATCGTTTAGCACGATCTCCATATTGCCTTTAAATTTATTGTTTTTAAATACGCTTTTTAGCTGCGTGGCGTGGAATTGCACGCCGATGCTGTTGTATTCAATATCATTGTTTTCAAAAACGTTAAGCGAGCCCGGCTGATAGGGGGATTGATCCAGATAAAATCCGCGGGCATTGTAAACGACTTTATTATCCGTAACCCTGAAATTTGAGCTATCCTTCATACCGATGCCTACGCCATAAGCGCCGTCTGCATTGCGCACGACGTTACGTCTTGCGATATTATCGCTTGAAAACATAAAAAATAATCCCACGCTGTTGCCGTCGTAGTAGTTATCCTCCACGACGTTATGTCCGGAGTTCATAAAGTGCAGCGAATAACGACAACTGTGGCCTTTATTGCCTGTGACGAGATTGCCATTAGAGAAGTAAAAAACGGTGTCGCGGACGTTGTGGACGTCGTTATTTAAAATTTTATTGGCATTGGAGTACCAAAGCTTGATGCCGTCGCCTTTGAAACTCGTGCGGTAGGTATTGCTTGAAATTTCGTTGCCCTCGATCGTTACCTCGTTTGCCTTGCTTAGCACGACGCCGTAGAGCACGTCTTTAATGAGATTATTTTTTATGATTACGCTGTTTACGTCGCTTACGTTGATGCCCGCATCCTCGCTAAGATGCTCAAAGCCTCCGTTTTGAATTGTTAAATTCTTGATTATAACATGTGGAGAGCGGATGCGAATGACCGTGCCATTGCGATCGCCTACGATCACGGCGGAGCGGTCTAGTCCGTCGATAGTAAGGGGTTTATCGATTAAAATATTGCCGTGGTATTCACCCGCGGCTAGTTCGATAATATCGCCCGCTTTTGCGCTATCGATCGCGTCTTGAAGCTCGCCCGCGCCTAAGCTTAGCGCGAGCGAGAATGCTAGAAGCAAAAGCCTCATCTATGCTCTCGTAGAAATTTTTTCTTAGATAGCAGTGCTAACGCCGATAGCAGCGATAGAGCTAACATAAGCCAAAAGCCAAGAGCCGGATATGAATGGGTAGTAAAATGCGCTACGCTGCCGTCGCCAAATGCTGTAGGCATGAAAGGCTTTATTTTAAACGCGCCCCAGTCTTGCAGATTGTGCCCGAACCAATACAGCCAACCCACGTAGCAGCCGATGAAGATAAGCGGCGCAATGATCGGCAGGATCATAAGCAGGGTTTGCCCCTTGCCATCATAGTACAAAAACGCAAGCATGCCGATCGTCGCGATTATGAGATAATACGGCGATAGCGAGTGCTCGAGCGTGCCGCCGCGCCAGACGGGATACATGCCGATGTAGTGATTTAGGGTATTCATCTCGCCAACGTCGCCGCTAAAGCCGTCAACGTGGACGTAAAGTGGAATTCCATCGGGGAAAGCTTCCTTTGGATAGTTCGGCGCTTCGAGCGAAATTTTCCACACCGGTATGCTAGGTACGCCCACTTCAAATTTATGCTCCAGCATCGCGCCTAGATCGTTTTTAACATCACTAGGAATTAGGTGATTTTTATACGATGCTTTCGTATAAAAATTCCATATCGGTGCGGAGTATGCGGGCAGCTGCGAGACGCTGCTAACCTGCCCCGATACGATTTTGCCTTGGACTTTGAAAAATCCGAGCGTAGGGATGGTAAAAGCGACCGTCATAATAAGCAGCGCTAAAATCGCGTAAATTTTATATTTTGGCATTTCGTCTCCTTTAAATTCTCCCCCTTGCGGGGGAGAGTGGGGGCTAGTTAAGACCCGCGTTCTCATCGACCCATTTTAGGTATTCGATGATGTCTTTGATCTCTTCGTCTTTCATATGCTGATTTGGCATGCGAAGGTTGAAGTAATTTATCATTGCCTTAACGTAGTCGTCTTCGTAGAATTTAGCAGGGTCTTTGATGAAATCGGCTACCCATTTCTCGCCGTTTTCGTGGCGAAGTAGGACGCCCGTTAGATCAGGACCGGAGCTTACTTGACCGATGACGTGGCAGCCGTTGCAGCCTCCGCGTAGGTAAGCCTTCTCGCCGTTAGATGCAGCCTCGCTCATAGGAGTGGAGAGCTCGCGGATTAGGTTGTTTTTAGCGCGAAGTCCGACATCTGCGGTTTTTACTAAATACTGCCAAACTTGACCTTCCCAAAGTATAGCGCCGTTCATATCGCCTGCTTTTACTGCGGCGTCTGCCTTGGCTTTAGTTTCAGGAATTTTGCCGTATTGATCCAGCGCGTCATCGACTAAAGCCTTGACCTTAGGATATTTCTCGTAGTTTTTCTCTTTTAAGAATTTAACGACTGATTGAATAACGTCGTCGGTGGCTTTATTCGTAGCTACTACCTTGTCGTATTCGGCTTTTAGAGCCTCCGGGCTAAGAGCTTTTAGCATAGAAGCTTTAGCTGAAGTGTATTTTTTATTCGGATCTTTTACGTATAGATATCCGAACATCTCAAGGTGCAACGCAGAGCAGAATTCCGTGCAGTAGAAAGGAAATACGCCCTCTTTATCTGCGATGAAATTTACGCTCGCAGTCTTGCCCGGCTCAAGCGACATATGCAGATCGTAATCATCAACCGTAAAGCCGTGAGTTTCGTCCTCAGCACGCTCTAAATTTGTCATATAGATCGTTACGTTATCGTCCTTATTAACCTCGATGTGCTCAGGATTGATATGGCTGCGGATCGCAGTGGCATAGACTTTTACGTTTTTGCCGTCGCGCTCGATGCGCTCTTGACCCGCTAGCGTCATAGCAGGGTGTTGCTTGCCGGTGCGGGAGTTCGTTCCCATAGTATAGGTAGGTTTCGTATGAAGCTTGCTAGCTGCGATAGAAACTACGTCGTGTGGCTCGCCTAGACCGATAGGAAGATCGTAAAGCATCTCCATTTTAGGCCCTGTAATATCGATGAGCTGGTGATTTTGCGGATGAAGTGGTCCGATAGGATTAAATCTATCGATCGAAAGCTTATCCAGCGCGATTACGTATTTGCCGACAGGCTTTGAGGATTTGCCCTCCATAGAATCAAGGTGTCCGATATTGTAGTGGACGTTGATCCTATCTAAAACCTTTAGCGTCTTGTAGTTCCATTTTACGATCTGGCTATCGACGTAAAGCGATGTATAGATTACGCCGTCTTGCGAATCGAAAGTGTTATGCAAAGGTCCAAGGCCAAGCTCTGCTTGTCCGTGAAGCGTCTTTTGCATATCTAGGATCGGAATTCCGTATGGATCCTTGCCTGCATATTCTTTCTTATCAATTAGCTCTTTGATCTTTTTGAAATCATAAACGCTGGCGTGAGTATCTAGCTTGCCGCCGATGATGATATAGCGGCCATCAGGGCTAACATCGACGCCGTGAGGGGATTTGGCTTCAGGGATCAAAAATAGCGCTCCTGCTTTTACAGCGGCATCTATCGTAACGATTCTGTGTCCGTTTACAACCTTGTAGTTTTTGCTATCTTGAGCAAGTTTTTCTAGAATTTGCCAGTTATAAACGTGCAAGTAGTCAGTATCGTTGCGGCTCATGCCGGCCTCCATAGGAGGCAGACCCTTTTCGATGCCGCCTGTGTACATTTCGGAGTTGAAGCTGTTGGTAAACGCCCAGCCGAAGCTCTCGCCCTTACCTGCGTCGCTTAGATCTTGCATATATGGAGGAAGCTCTAGAGAAAAGGATTTATTTACGTCTATTTTACCTTTATCGTAGTCAAATTTCCATAGCGTTACCGCACCGCGATAGACTGCTTGATACTCCTCGATTGGGTGCCAGTCGTTATCGAAAGGGGCTGCGTATTGGCTGGTTTCGATGACGTATTCGGTATTAGGCGTTACGAAAGAGCCGCCGTGATCGCTTTTGATTACGGGATTTACGACTATTTGAGTAGTTTCGAAATCGGATAAATTTATAACCGCGATTCTTGGGTTTGCCTTATCGTTGATAAAGAGATAATCGCCCACGTATTCGCCGTTTTTTTCGCTAAAATTTGGATGGTGAGTATCACCCCAGTTGATCTCTTTGCCGTTAATAGAGCCCGATCTTAAGACCGCCTTGCTCTCCTCGTCAAAGCCGTATCCCTGCCAAGGCTCCGGGGTAAATACGCCGATATATTTGTAGATCCTCATCGACGGCACGCCGTAAACGATCACCTGTCCGCTTTGACCGCCGGAGGAGAAGACCATATAATCGTCCTTCCTACCGGTCGGCTGATAGGTCTTAGCCGCCGCCAAAACGTCTTTTTCGCTTAAATTTCGTTCTTTCATCACGCGCTCTAAGTCGCTATCTGCGGCACACAGGGCGCTTGCGGCGAACAAAACCGAGCCCAAAAGCACGGGTTTGAAACTTTTTAACATACTAATCCTTTCTTAGAATTTTAAAATTTTACCTAATTTGCTGACTACGAGGATGGCATCCCCGTCTACGTACATCGCTAAAAATTCGCTTTTTAAATCCACAACCTCCTGTAATCCTGCTTTTTGATTTTCGTAAATTTTATCTTTAGTAGCGATAAACTGCGTGCTGCGGGCGCACACGATGGATTTGATCCAAGAGCCCACGCTTTTGCGCTCGCCGCTTTTTAAATTTATAAAGCTCCCCTCTATGTCGCCTGCAAATAGCGTCCCGTCGCAGTCTGCAAGCGCAGTGGCGATAGAGCCGCTTAAATTTTTATCGCCAGCTTCGGCTGAAATTTCGCTTTGAGTTTTAAGCCCCTCGTCTTGAAATTTTGCGCCTTTGAATTCTGAGCTTTGAAATTCCGCGCTCTTTGCGCCGCCAGCTTTCGTTTCGTTTGGCTCGGAGCCTTGCACGCTTTTCGTGCTATTAAATTCCGCATCTTTAAATTTCACGCTACCAAGCTCTGCCTGCGCAGCGCGATTAGGCGCTGTATCGCTGCCGCTAAATTTAGTCGCGACAAGATCTGCGCTAAAACAGGCTACGCCGTTCCAGCTTGCGACGCAAAGTCCGTTAGCGTCTAGGCTAACGGCATTGATCCTGCCGTAATTAAGCGAAATTCCGCGCGGCCCGTCGGGGATGGAATTTTTATTCAAAGATTGCCCGTTTGCGGTGGAATTCTCACCCGGGGCGTAGCCGCCATCCGCACTGTTATCAGGGTCTTCGTCTAATCTTATTAGTTGATTCTTATCCACTACCGCGTAAATCGCGTCTTTTGCGGCATAGATCGCATCTATTTGGGCTGTGCCGCTACGCCCCGTCTTAAGCGCGCGTAAAAACTTTAATCTATCGTTTAGCACCGCGATTTCGGCTCCGCCCCAAGCTAGATAAATTTTGCCGTTTTTAAAATTTAGAGCCGTAATTTCGTTATCGCTGTATTTTTGCGCGAACTCCACATCCCATTTAGCAGTATCAAACATCCTAAGCTCGCCGCCACTACCGCATAAAAGCAGTCGGTGCGAGCTTGCGTCGAATGCGCCCAGACGCAGCGTGGAGTTTAGATCAAAGCTACCTGCTGCTGCCATCTGCGATAAACAAATCAAAAAGGCAATACAAAATTTTATAAAATTCATCTTAATCCACTCTTTGCGAAATGATACTATCCCAAGGCTTAAAAATCGGTTTAAAGCTTGAGCTATAATAAAATTCCAATATTTATTAAAGGTTACGAAATTTTAAGAGGTGGAAGCGGCTTTGAGCGAAATTTTATTTTTCGCATTTCGCTATATAAATTC
>CAUONQ010000015.1:0-11382 GCA_963456995.1 uncultured Campylobacter sp.
GAATTTTAGTTAAAATCCTTTCATCAAAATTTCGCGTAAAAGCTCTGCGAAAATGTCAAATTTAGGAGAACCCTTGAAGCTTCAAATGTCCTTGATGTCGGTTGCCTGCGTCGTAATCATCCTGGCTGGTCTTAAAGCCGCGCAGGCTATCGTCGTGCCATTTTTGCTAGCTATTTTCATCACGGTGCTCGTCTCACCGCTGGTGCTTTATGTCCAAAAGATCCGCGTCGGGCGCGTTTTTAGCTTCCTCATCATCACCTTTGCCTTCGTGGCGATTATAGTGTTTTTCGGCGCAGTCATCTTCGATGCGATCAAGGAATTTTCAGCGCGCCTGCCTGAGCTTCAAGCAAAATTTGAAGAGGTGTTAGGAGGCGTGAGTGCAAAACTCTCTCGATTCGGCATAGAGCTTAACGCCGCAAGCCTAGGCATTGATCCGAGCGAAGCCGCCGCGCAGCTATCTGCACTATTGCGCAAAACAGGCTCGATAGTCTCGACGGGATTTTTCATTTTTATAATGGTTTCATTTATGGTCTTTGAAAGCTCCGTGATCGACGAAAAAATCCGCTATTTTTCGCAAAGTAGCCGTGCTACGCATACTTTTGTGAAGAAATTTGCCTCCAGCCTCAAAAAATATCTGCTAATCAAAACTATCGCTTCAGCTTGCACCGGCGCGCTGATCGGACTTGGATTATGGGCGCTCGGAGTTCCTTATGCCGCACTGTGGGGGATTTTAGCTTTCGTGCTAAATTTCATCCCCACCATTGGCTCGATCGTAGCGGTCTTTCCGACACTTTTCGTGACATTAGCTACGATGGATATAAGCTCTAGCATCTGGACTATCGCAATCTATTTAGTCGTAAACGTAGCGATCGGAAATATCATCGAGCCGCGCTTTTTAGGGCAAGGGCTCGGGCTTTCTACGATCAGCGTACTTGCTGGGCTGTTGCTGTGGGGCTTCGTACTTGGTATCGGCGGGCTATTTTTGGCTGTGCCGCTTACGATGAGCTTGCAAATCGCGCTTGCTTCAAACGACAAAACACGCTTCATTGCGACTCTATTAAGCAACAAGGTCGAAAGATAAAGCAAAATTCCACGGAATTTTAAAATTCTATAAATTTTAGCTTGAGCGCGCTCAAGAGTATTTTTGTCTCTTTTAGATAAAATCCGCCCAAAGGATCAAATATGACGAGCGAAAAATTTATTTACGAAGTAAACACGGTGACGAAATTTATCCAAATTTACTGCGATGGCAAGCATACGGATGCGCCTAAAAAAGATGGCGCCGTGCTTCATGACTACAAAGACGATAAGGGCTTAGTGCAGACGCACTTTCATCTCTGTAGCGACTGCGAGCGGATGCTGCATTACGCCTACGCGCGCCTACGCGCCTGCCCGCATACCGAAAAGCCGCGCTGTCACCACTGCCCACATCCGTGCTACGAGCGCGAAATGTGGGTAAATATGGCTAAGATGATGAAATATAGCGGCATGAAGCTTGGGCTTACGAAGATCAAAAAGCTTTTTTCGTTTAGAAAAAGCTAACTTGCGTGGGCAATTTAGCTAGAGTTTGCGGGTAAAATTTATATCTGCAAGCTCGCTTCATCTCTACACAAAAAGTATAAAAAAGTGGCGTGAGAACAAGCGCAAAAAGATATAAAAATCAATCAAAATACTAAATCTTAGCGCGTAAAATTCTGCCTCGCAAACGCAAATCCTCTGCAATCCTTGATAATAAATAATTAAATTTGAGTTTATAGTTTTAAGTTAGAATTGTGCCCAATCAAAGGAGAAAATATGAAGGTCATTACCATCGCGGTCGTTAATGGCAGGGTCGTAAACGAAAAGGAATTAATCGCGTCCATCGCCGATTATGACGATTTTACCGCGGTTGCCGAACAACTCCGCAAAGGGCTGAAATCGAGATATTTTACATCTAGAGAGCATGCGAGGATCTACAAAAAAATCAGCATCGAGACGGGCTTTAGGCGCGTGCGATTCGACTACAAACCGTATAAAGATAAAATTTCAAATCTCATCGCCGAGGGCTACACCGTCAAGGCTATCTTAAAAAAGATCGGCGAGGAGGATGAAGCGTTCAAAAACGCCGTTACTGCGCCCGGGCTTACGCACTTCATCTCCGTGACGTTCAAAGATGAAAAAACAAGACTTCGCGCAACCGCCAAAAAAAGCGAAGACTTTTTATACGCGTATCGCTTTGAGATTAAGAAAATGCACTTCCAAGGCGTTAGCAATAAAGAAATTTTAAAATATATGAAAGCTCATTACGAAAAGGACTTTGCCAAAGTAAGCGAGCGCGATATAGCCACTTTTATCGAGGAAAACGCGGTGCTAGATACCGACCGCAAACTCTCGCTGTATAAAAAGCCGAGCCTTTACGATCCGCATTTTAGCGAGATTATGAAGCTTTACGCAAGCGGTATGCGAGTCTATGATATCTGGAAGACGCTTAAAGCCAAATACCCCGAGCTAGCCAAGCTTCAGGCGCCGAGCCTTTATCAGTTCATTGCAAACAACGCCCTTGGCAAAGCTAAATATATGCAAAAAGACTGATATGTCCGCGCTTCTTTCAAATTTTACTTTCAAATTTAAAATTTCACCGCGATAAAGATCGATGAAAGCCAGTGAAATTTCTATGAAAACCTGCGTCATTCTCTGCGGCGGCAAAAGTTCGCGTTTCGGCAGCGACAAAACGCTGTTTCCATTTCGCGGGCATCCCAGCATGACGCACTTTCTTTTTTCGCGCTTAAGTCGCGAGTTTGAGCGGGTTTTCGCCTGCGCCAAAAGCTCTAAATTTAGCCCACCGCTTCCTATGATCTACGACGAATTTGAAGAATTTTCGCCGATGGGCGCGCTGTATTCGGCGCTAAAGCCATTTAGCGGCGAGCGCATTTTTATCATCCCTGCCGATATGCCCTTTGTAGAAATTTCCACCATTCGCGCTCTTAGCGAGCAAGAGGGGCAAATTTGCGTAGCGGGCGACGAGGCGCACAGACATAGCCTGTGCGGATTTTTTGACGCAGCTCTCGCGCCGCGCGCGCTTGAGCTCTACCGCGCGAAAGAGCATAAGATCGGTGCACTCATCGGATCTGCAAATTCCAAAGTGCTAAATTTCAAAAACAAAGAGCAGTTTTTAAACATAAATTATCAAAACGATTTAAAGGGCGCAGATGAAATTTAAAGTTCTAGCATTCGCATTTTGCGCCATGAGCCTAGCCGCACAAGATCTATCCGATCTATACACAAAGGCTAGCGAATACGAGGCCAAAGGCGATTACAAAAACGCGATGATCTATTACAAAAAGATTGCCGCGGCAAGTCTAGCGGAAAGCGGCAAAAAGTCGCGCCGAAAAGTCGCAGAAACTTCTACCTCGTCTGCAGAAAACCGCGCTGCGCACGATGACACTACCGTTTTACGCCCCGCCGAACTGCAAAATTCTGTCGCACAAAATTCCGCCGCACCGAAACCCGCCGCGCCAAATTCTACTTCGTCAAATTTCGCAGACGCAGGCTCAGCTGCGTCAGACTCCGCGTCAAATTTAGAATCATCAAATTCCGCCTCGCTCTCGCAGAATTCCACGACGTCGAGTTCTGCGATGCAGGACGAACGGAATTTTCTAGCGCAAAATTCCACGCCGCAAGGCGAGCAAAATGGCCGAAATTTTGGATTTTTGGGGCTTAAATACTACGAGCCGATCTACATGCTCTTTACCCACGATTTCAGCAAAAAGCCCGATCGCAAGGCTGACGAGCTGCATTTTGAGTTTAGCTTCGAGCGGCCGATAACCTACGATGCGCTGGGGCTTGGAGAGAAAATTTCATTTGCTTACGCGCAAAATTCCTGGTGGCAGATCACGCAGGATAGCGCGCCTTTCCGCGAAAGCAACTATCGCCCCGAGCTCTACGTTAGCGCGCCGGTGCCGTTTGCGGACGAGCTAAAGATCGGCGCCATGCACGAATCAAACGGCAAGGGCGGCGAGGAATCGCGCTCATGGAATAGACTCTACGCGCAAAGCACCTGGAGTGCGGACGGATTTTCGATCACCCCCAGAGCGTGGTATGCGTTTTGGCTGGACCGCACGAACGAGGACATCGCGGATTATATGGGCTACGGCGATCTGCGCGCGTCATACACCTTCGGCAAGCAGCGACTTAGCGCTCTGTGGCGAAACAACCTTCATTTTGACGGCAGTAACCGCGGTGCGATCGAGCTAAACTACAGCTTCCCGATCTTTAACAGCGGATTTTACGGCTATCTGCGCTACTTCAATGGCTACGGCGAAAGCCTCGCGGATTATAAACGCAGCGTCAATAAGATCGGCATCGGGCTTTCGTTCGTAGAATTTTAATGTCATCTGCACCGAGTTACGAGCTAAATTTGAACTCACGACTCGTTGTGCGTCTTAAAATCGCACCAAATTTCAACCGCTTTTAAATTTCTTAGAAATTAATATTGTTTTAGCTAAAATCGCAGATTAAATTTTAAACAAAAGGATCAAGAAATGGCACAAATTCAAGAGGCCGAGCTCATCTGGAAAGACGGCAAGCTAATCCCCTGGGCGGAGGCTACTACCCACGTTTTGACGCACTCTTTGCACTACGGAAACGCCGTATTTGAGGGCGTACGCGCCTATAAAACCGACAAGGGCTACGCGATTTTCCGCTTGGACGAGCACACTCGCAGACTTGAAATTTCGGCAAAACTCTGTCTAATCAAGCTTCCGTTTAGCTTCGAGCAGCTTCGTCAGGCCCAGATCGACGTCGTCGCGAAAAACCGCTTCGATCAGACCGTCTATATTCGCCCGCTAGCGTACTTCGGCTATGGCTCGATGGGCGTTTCGTCCAAGGACTGCTCGGTAAACGTCGTCGTCGCAGCGTGGCAATGGGGCGCGTATATGGGCGAAGAGGCGCTACGCAAAGGGATCAAAGCTAAAATTTCATCGTGGATGAAGCCTGCGCAATTTTCGATGATGGCAAAAGCCAAAGCGAGCGCGAATTATTTCAACTCGCAGATGGCAAATTTCGAAGCAGTCGATGCGGGATATGATGAGGCGATACTGCTCGATCCGCAGGGCTTCGTCGCGGAGGGTCCGGGCGAGTGCCTATTTATCGTAAAAGAGGGCATCATCATCACTCCGCCGAACGACACCAGCCTAGAGAGCATCACTCAAAATTCAGTCATAGAAATCGCGCGCAGCCTGGGCTACGAAGTCCGCAGAGAGCGCATCGCTCGCGATCAGCTCTATGCCGCGGACGAAGCGTTTTTTACCGGCACCGCCGCAGAGGTCACGCCGATTAGCAACATTGACGGCAGGATCATCGGCAAGGGCGAGATGGGCGAGATCACGAGCCGCTTGCAAAAGGCGTATTTCGCCGTCGTTATGGGCAAAGACCCAAAATTTGAGCACTGGCTCACTTACGTTAAATAAGGACACGCATGCCTGCGGATTTGAATGATTATTTTAATAAGAAAAATGGTGACAAAAAAGGCGGGAATTTAAATTTTAAAATTCCTAATTTTGGAGGAATGGGTAAGTTTAGCGGCGTGCTTTACGCGATAATCGCGATAATAGCGCTACTAGTGATCTCAAAACCCTTCGTCACGATCCAATCGGGCGAGGTAGGGATTAAGTCAAATTTAGGCAAATACGATCCGACTCCTCTTGGCGCGGGACTTCACTTTTTCGTGCCGTTCATACAGGACGTATTCGTCGTAGATACTCGCACGCGTATCATAAACTACACCAGTAGCGAAGATATGAGCGCGGGTATCGCTACTAAAAGCGGCACCACGGGCGGTATCATCAGTAAAAACTCGCTTTCGGTGCTAGATTCGCGAAATTTGCCCGTCAGCATCGACATCACCGTGCAATACAGGCTCAATGAAGCCACGGCGCCCAATACGATCGCCGAGTGGGGCTTTTTGTGGGAGGATAAGATCATCGATCCGCGTGTAAAGGACGTCGTGCGCAGCGTCATCGGTAACTATGCCGCCGAGGAGCTGCCTACCAAACGCGACGAGATCGCCAAATCGATCGACGACGGCATCCGCAAGAATATCGAAGCACTGCCGAATTCGCCCGTAGATCTGCTAGCCGTGCAGCTTCGCGAGATCATCCTGCCGGCGAAGGTAAAGGAGCAGATCGAGAGCGTGCAGATCGCCAAACAGGAGGCTGAGCGCACCAAATACGAGGTCGAGCGCGCGAATCAAGAGGCGCTTAAAAAGGCTGCTCTTGCCAAAGGTAACGCAGACGCCGTCAAAATCGAGGCTCAAGGTCGCGCCGATGCCGCTAAGATCGAAGCCGACGCGCAAGCTTACGCCAACAAAGAGGTCGCAAAGAGCTTGGATGCAAATCTTTTAAGCCTCAAGCAGATCGAGACGCAAGCTAAATTTAACGAGGCGTTGCGCGAAAACAGCGACGCAAAAATTTTCCTAACGCCGGGCGGCGCGGTGCCTAATATCTGGGTCGATACGAAAGATAAGGCGAAGCAAAGCGCCATCGAGCGGGAAAATTAAAATTTCAGGCGGTTATACGCCCTGATTTTGCGAACTGAATTTAATAGCGAGATTTAAAGCAAGCCTGCTCCGGGCGCATAAGCTTAACTCGCGATTTTGCGAGCCAAGCTTAGCAGCGAGTGAAAGCCCGTGACGAGCAGAACTCGCGCTCGTTTGCGGTTTAAGTCTAGCGGTCGCTTAAAATTTAGCCGCTAGGTTTGTCCTTTAAATTTACGAGGCGCCCCGCTTCGTAAATTCATAACTCAAATTCCGCGTGCGGCGGCTAAATTCAGGGTGCGCGACTTCGCAAACTAAGGATCAAAGATGAAGGTAGATTGGCAAAAATTAGGCGGACTGCTCCCCGCGATCGTGCAGGATGCGGGCGACGGCGCGGTTTTGATGCTCGCGTATATGAACGAAGAGGCGCTAAGCCTGACGCTACGTACCGGCTACGCGCACTACTTCTCGCGCAGCAAGGGGCGCATCTGGAAAAAGGGCGAAGAGAGCGGGCATGTTCAGCTCGTAAAATCCGCCTTTTTGGACTGCGACAACGACGCACTGCTGCTTAAAGTCGAGCAGTGCGGCGGATCCGCCTGCCACACGGGTGCGCGAAGCTGTTTTTTCAAGGAAATTTCGTTTCAAAAAGACGATGAAAATTTCGAGAGTTTGAACGCTTGCGGCGCGATAAATTTTGCAGAGCACGGCTCTGCAGCCTCTCTCGCGCAGAAAAATTCCGCCACAGAGTGCAGCGAGCAAAATTTAGACGCCCCCTCGCAAAATTCCGCGCTCGAAAGCTCCACAGAAAAAAGCCCGTACGGCATTTTGGACGAAATTTATCACGTCTGCTTGGATCGCAAGCTAAACGGTGAGCCCGCACTATCCTACGTCGCCTCACTCTACGCGAAGGGTGAAAACGCCTATCTCAAAAAGATCGCCGAGGAGGCGTGCGAGTTCGCGCTGGCGTGCAAGGACCTCTCGCGCAGCGAGCTTTATGCAGACGTAGCGCGCGAAGGCTTCGGCGAGCACAGAGCGGGCGAGCCGCGATACGACGTGATTTACGAGGGAGCGGATCTTTTATTTCACCTTCTGCTCGCACTTGCGGCGCACAATATCCATCCGGACGCCCTACTTGACGAGCTAGCACGCAGGCAAGGACAAAGCGGCATCGAAGAAAAGCGCAGCCGAGAAAAAAGCTAATTCTGCCTTGCGGCGACCGCGAGTTTATTTAGAGCAAAGCGCGCCTGAAGCGAGCCGTAAAGCTTGGGGGCGATTTTACGCCGCGAACGCAAATTTAAGGGTCGATAATGAACGAAATTTTAGAGCGAATTTATGAGATAGAAAACCTCGCCGAACTAGAAATTCTTCTGCGCGCCCAGGATCAAATTTTAATTCGCGAGCGGCTGCTAGGCGAATTTGACCGCTACGCCTTTTATAAAAACGCTAGCGAGTGGAACAGGGCCGTTAAAATTTGCGAATGCCTAGCGATCGTAGGCTGGGGCGAGCGCGAGAGCTTAGAGGCGCTGCGCGGGAAATTCTACAACGGTTATGCGATGACCTATTTTTTAAATGCGCACGGCGATCCGCGCTTTGTAGAAGCTATGTGGTCGAAACGCAAAACGGGGCTTACGATGCAAGACGGCGATACGTTTTTTCACGAAAGCCCGGATACGGCGGGCAAAACGCTCGCACGCCACGTAAAAGAGGAGATTTTGGACCTCACGCTAAACAGCCAGCGCAACTGGATAGCCAAAAATCCTATCCGCATCACGCGCGCTATCAGCAACTGCTACGAAAACTCGCGCGCCGTGATAGAAAGCCTATTTAAGGATCTACAACCGGCGCTTAACGCCAAAATGCGCCCTAAAATTTACGGCTGCGCGATCAACTACATAAAATCGGAATGCGCGTTTAGTTTTGACGACGGGTACTGCTGAACCAACTACATCATCGCGCCCGATAAGCCGCGCCTAAGCTCGCAGCGCGCCTGGGAGCTGATACACGAAATGATGAGCGAGGAGCAGAGGCGCGCGGGCGGTTACTATCTGCGGAATCGCTTTGAGTATTCGCCGTTTAGAAAAGACGCGGGCAAAATCGGCGCACTGATACATTTCGAGCGCGAATTTAGCGAGCTAGCGCCCATGGAGTAAAAGCGAAAGATGGGCGAGTATTTTTTAACGGCGCTAAAGCAGATCGCGCAAAAGCAAAGCAAGCTTGAGTATGATTTCGCCGCGATGATAGAGGATTTTGGTAAAATTTTAGGCGAGTGGACGGCGGCTGAAATTTAGCGCTCGTCGGCGCGGCGCTTTAAAACACATCGGCGGCGTGCAAATCCGCGCATAAATTTCAGCGCCTTGCGTAAATCATAAAATTTCACTAAAATTTAAAAATCAAATTTAAAGGATAGATGATGAGGCAGATCACGATGCAGGAGGCTTTGGACGCGGTTAGCGAGCGCTACTGCAAAGGCCATCACTACGAAAACGTAGCACTTACCGATGAGATGGTGCGCCGCATCTGCGAGGTAAAAAGCCTCGTAAATATGGGCTTTATAGCCACGTCGATTACGGACGCGGCGCTACAGCATCTAGCCGCGCTGCCGAAGCTTGCGTATCTGTTTTTGCAAGATAGCGACAAGATAAGCGGGGCGAGGGCTTTAGATACTTTGCGGCACACGCCAAGCTCGAACACATCGGTATCGAGAATGTCAGCATTACGGATGAAGGGCTAAAAGCGATCGTGCAAATCCCGAAGCTAAAATCGCTGCGCCTGGTCAATTCGCGCGTGAGCTTTGCGGGGCTACTAGCCGCGGCGGATACGAAAATCCAGTTTTATCTAGACGGCGGGCAGTTTAGCAAGGAGCAGATTGCGGAATTCGAACAGGCGCAAAGAGACGCCGCAAAGAGCAAAAAGAAGCTTGATCCAGATGACCTGGCGGCGGCGCAGAGTGCACTTTTAGAATTTTTCGCGG
The DNA here is from genome assembly GCA_963456995.1 of uncultured Campylobacter sp. GTDB lineage: Bacteria > Campylobacterota > Campylobacteria > Campylobacterales > Campylobacteraceae > Campylobacter_B. The sequence goes on from CAUONQ010000015.1 coordinate 9,483, forward strand.
CGATGAGCGAGTGGGAGAAATTTGCCGCTTCGCGAATCGATGATCTGGACTACGGCGAGGTGCAGTGCAGATGCGAGGAGCTATTTGCGCGCTACTGCACGCCCGTTAGGCGCAGCGGCTTCCGCCCCGAGGGTATTTCGTTTTCGATGATGGAGGGCGGCACCTACGGCGGATACGAGCTAACGGACGCCGAATGCGAGAGCAAAAATAAAATTTACATCTACGCCAAGGACGAACACGGCTTTGCGCGCCGCTTCCTGCTCGTGCGCAAGGATGGACGCTGGCTTGTAGATAAGTGCCAAGGCATGGACGGCAAAAACCGCGGACTGGAAATTTAAGCGCAAAACGGAATTTAAATTTCATCCGCGGCGCGATCGCGCGGATAAAATTTTATCCTTGCTGCGGGCGCGGATAAAATTTCATCGGCGCTGCAAAAACAAAGATAAAGAGGGCAAATGAGCGGTAAAATTCTGCGTACGACGCGCACGGCGATCAAAGAAAGGTGCGAATGAAAAGGCGAATTTTCTCCGAGCTGGGCGGCTTCGTTGTGTACGAGCCCGCGCTGCTCGCGCGCTATCTGAATGAGCACGGGCTTGCGAGCGGCGATGTTCTTGCCTATTTTACGCAAACCGAGTACGGGGGCGCGGCCACAAGTGAGGGTATCGCGGTGCCGATATTGGGCGTTCGCAGCGATTATTACGATTTTGCGGTTACCGTGGGCGAGGCGGATGAGGAAATTTTTAATCAAAACGAAGCAAAAATCATCTCTCGCGGCTGGGTCTTTCACTCATCAGGCACGCTAAAGATCGTAGGCATCGGTTATTTTAAAGATATGAGCCGCATCGGCGAGCAAAACAGCCTAAGCTTTAAGCTAAAGCGCGGTCGGTACGGCTTGGAAATTTTAGGCGGATACCGAAGCGCAAATTTTAGCGGCTCGCCCACCTCCCGCGACGATACGCCTATTTTAAGCGATACGCCCGTTTTTCATCTGCGACTTACGCCTTCTGCCGAGCCTAAATTTAGCGGCGATTTGGAAACGTCATTTTATTTTTAGCTGAATTGATAAAATTTCACGCAAAATTTCTCTTTTTATGCGCGGCGGGCAGGCAAAATTTTATAAATTTAGCCGTATTTAACCGCTGCGCCGAGTAAAATGCTATAATCGGCGCCAAATTACGGGAGGCGAGATGTTTTTTGACGAACTTATAGACGCGCTAGCGCAAAACAGCTGGCAGATACGGCGCAGGGATGAAATTTGCCCGCCGCGGAGCGAATTTTTGGGCGGCAGATTTAAAAATTTAAGCGAAGATTTTTACTGCTTCGTTTGCTCTTTCGAGAGCTTGCATGACGCTGCGGACGCCGTTTGGTTCGCATCCGCTAGGGATTATGCGTCGCCAAGCGCGGACGAGGCGGAATTTTACTACGAAGATTTTGAAAAAGACAGCATGGAGTGCGCGGATAACGATGCGCAAAGAGCCGCCGTGAGAGCATTTTGGAGCGAGTGCTTGCCGTTTTTATTTTCGGTCAGAGGCGAACGCTGCTTCGCGGGCATCCTCACGCAGGGCGCGGACGCGGGTAAGATCGTATTCGGCGCGGAACCGATCTATGAGGATGCCCTGGTCATCGCGCAAAACTTCGAGGAATTTATCGCCCTATTCCTCGCCGCGCTCACGGACAAAAACGCCGCAAAATATCCGCTTTCTTGCTTTGCGTAGCGGCTCACGATACTGAAAAGCTGCCGAGCGGAGGTGAAGCAGTGCAGCGAGGTACGCGGCGCAGGACACAAATTTTAGCCTCGTGCAAAATCTGCACCGCGGATCACATCGGAAAGTAAAATTTCGCTCGATGTTTAGAGCAAGGTGCGAAAAAACGGCACTGCAAATTATACGAGCTACAAAAG
>CAUONQ010000016.1:0-10997 GCA_963456995.1 uncultured Campylobacter sp.
GCTTCTTTCTTCCGATTCTTGTAAGCCTAACAACTGTTGCCATTTTTTCTCCTTAAATTTTTGTAAGTTTTAGAACTTGCAGATGGCTAAAACTTAAACATCTGCAAACTCTACCGAGAGGCTATCTCGGTAAATTTTGCCTTTGAGCTATCGAGGCAAGCCCCTGCATGCCGCCCTTACCCGAAAATTTCTTCGCAAGCTTCGAAGCGCCCGCGAACTGCTTCAAAAAGCGGTTCACCTCCACTTGCGATAGCCCAGCACCGGCAGCAAGTCTGCGCTTGCGCGAATTATTTAGCAGTTCCGGATTTTCGCGCTCTTTCGGCGTCATAGAGTTAATCATCGCTTTGATATGAAGTATCTCTTTTGAGTTTTCCAAATCGATATCTTTTATCTTATTCGCCATTCCGGAAAGCCCCGGGATCATGCCGATCAAATTTTTCATATTGCCGAGCTTTTTCACGCTTTCGAGTTGATTTAAGAAATCGTTGAAATTAAACTCGCCCTTTTTGATCTTTTTGTTTAGAGCCTTGGCTTCTCTTTCGTCGAAGACGGCGCTTGTTTTCTCGGCTAGCGTCGCTAAATCGCCCTCACCCATAATGCGACCTGTAATTCTATCCGGTATAAAGCCTTCCAGATCGGCCACCTTCTCGCCGGTTCCGATAAAGCGAAGCGGGATGCCAAGCTGCTGCGCGATACCAAGAGCTACGCCGCCTTTAGTATCGGCGTCAAATTTGCTTAAGATCACGCCCGTAAGGCTTAAAATTTCATCAAATTTAGCGGCCGTTTTAATGCCGTCTTGACCGCTCATGGCGTCCGCTACGTAAAAAATTTCATGTGGATTTAGAGCTTTTTTCATCTCCGCAAGCTGTGCCATAAGCGCCTCGTCTATCGCAAGACGTCCCGCCGTATCTACGAGCAGTACGTCATAAAGCCCGCTTTTGGCCTTGCTTAGCGCCTTCTGCGCAACCTTTAGCGGATCGCTCTCGCCCTCGATAAAAAATAGCTCGATCTCGTTCGCCTCGCAAAGCTGACGGAGCTGTTCGACCGCGGCCAGGCGCTGCAAGTCGCACGCTGCGACCAAGACCTTTTTTTTACGAAGTTTCAGATAGTTCGCGAGTTTTATCGTGCTTGTGGATTTTCCGCTTCCTTGAAGTCCCGTCATCAAAGCTACCGTAGGAGGCGTGCTAGCGAATACAAACCCTTGGCTACTACCTCTAGGCGCCGTTAAAATTTTAGTCAAATTTGTCTTGATGGACTGCAAAAACGGCTTCTGTCCTATCGTACCGATACGAAGATCGGCCTCGACAAGCGCCAAAAAATCCTTTACGACTTTGTGGTGCACGTCGGCCTTTAAAAGCGCCTTTTTTAGCGTCTCCAAGGCGTTTTTTAAAGCTTTTTCGTCATCGATTGTTTTTAATTTATTGACCGCGTTTTTAAACGACTCGCTTATGATCTCAAACACTTTGATCCCTTATAAAATTTTTAAACTTGCGATGTTATCTAAAATTAACTTAAAAGCCATTGAATATCAGAGATCCTTAGGAATTTCAAAGCCGAATTCATTGAAGCTTGTACCTAGCGGAGCTTTAAATTTTAGCCCCAAAATCTCGGTCTCGTACGAGTGCAGAAACATCCGCTTCGCGCGGCTTTTAGCGTATTTTTCATCGCCTATTACGCCAAATCCCGCATTTGCCAGATGCACGCGGATCTGATGCGTCCTGCCCGTCTCGATCCGCACTTTTACGAGCGATTTTTTGCCGCTTACCATAAGCGGATAAACCTCGCTAAATGCGCTCTTGCCGTTTGGCGAAATTTTAGAAAACGCACCGCTTCGGGTCTTTATCGTCAAAATCGGCTCGCCAAATTTCATCTCTTCGCTCACGATCCCCTTCACGATCGCGATGTAGCTTTTCTTCACGCGCAAATTTTTAAACTCTGCAATCGCTGCCTCACGAAATTCCTCGTTCTTATACAATAGCACGACGCCGCTGGTTTCCTTATCCAGGCGGTTTAGAAGGCCGAATTTATAGATTTTTTCCAAATTTTCGCTGCTCATAAAGGGCGGCTTATTGACCGCCAAAACGTTCTCATCCTCGTAAATGATCGCGGGTTTTGCGGGCTTCATCACGCTAAATTTAGTATTTTCGCCGAGCATCTCGCGCGCTAGAGCGATCTTTGCGCCGCGCGCGCTCACAAGCCCCGCGTCGATGAGGGCCTTGGCTTCGTTGTGCGAGATGTTTTCCTGTGCAGCCAGCAGTTTGTAGGCTTTTTCTTGCATTAAATTCTTTCCTTGATTAAATTTTCTATCTCTTGCAGATCGCAAATTTTATCTATCCGCGTGCCCTTTAGCGGCTCTTTTAAAGCGTTTGAAATTTCGTTCGCGCCGCACAGAGCGATGTTTTGTACGAGCGCGTACAGCGCCTTTTGATTATGAAAAAATCGCCCACTAATGATCGGCACGCCGAAGCTCGCCGCCTCGATCGGGCTATGTCCGCCGATATTGCGCAAAAAACTGCCGCCCAAGATCACGACGTTTGAAATTTTATAAAAGTTCGCTAGCTCGCCGAAGGCATCGAGCAAGATAAAATCGCTCCCAAGCCCTGCGCCGTCGCTAAACCGCTCAAAGCTAAGTCCATGCTCGCGCGCCCAAGCCTTGCAAATTTCGCAGGTCTTTGCGAAGCGCTCCGGATGTCTGGGCGCCAGGATGATTTTTAGCTTTTGCGGCGCGGTAGTCGAAGACGTCGTATTCAGTGCAGTAGAATTTAAAGACGCGCCGTTTAAAGGCGCCGTATTCGGCACGGCGGACGAAGCATCGCTTAAGCTCGCCGCATTCAAAGAAGCTACGTTTAAATTTACAATCTCGGACGAGCCCGTCTTGCCGCGAAGCTCAGCCCCGGGCAAGCTTTTATCGCCGCAGGCACCCGCTGCGCGCGAGTATTTTTCGAGAGTATTCTGCGAGCTGCGAAATTTTATAAAATCGTTTAAATTTGGTAAAATAAGCTCCTCTTCGCCCTCGTGAGTGTTTGAAATCGTAAGCACGAAACTATTTGCGGACGCAGCGGAATAGTCCTTCGTCGCAACGGCGATATTCGCGCTTTTTATGTTGCCCGCGACCTTTATATTTTTTGCGCCGAGCTCCCGTAGCCGAGCCGCATCAAGCTCGCTTTGCGCAAGTACCAGATCGATATTTTCAAACGCTTTGCGATAATAAAACTTAAAGCGCAGATAGCTCGCATACGAGCGGTCGCTAATGCGCGCATTTAGCAGGATCACGTAGCTTCCGCGCGCCTTGGCAGAACGGATCAAATTTAGCCACAGCTCCGCTTCAAAGATCACCAGCACGCGGCTGCCCGTAAGCCAAAACGGAAGCCAGTTTTCAAACGGCAGATAGCGAGAGCTCGGCGTGAGCGCGCGCGCCGCATCAAAGCCCGTCTGCGTGGTCGTGCTAAGCGCGACGCTCTCGAATTTAGAAATTAGCGGCGCAAGAGCGTTTACCTCGCCTAGGCTGCAAGCGTGAAAGTGCACCGCAGCGGGGCTAAATTTAGGGTTTTTGTATAGAAAAAATCGCGCTTTCAGGCTCGTGCGGTATTTTTTTTTAAAGCTTAGGATAAAAATAAAAGGCGCAGCTACAAGCCACGCCAAAAACGCCAAGGCGGTGTAGATCACTCGGCTTCTTTATACAAAATTCTGCCGCAATACGGGCAGGTTACGATGTCGTCGCTTTTGATGACCGCGGAATAGGTCTTGTCGCTTATGCGCATAAAGCAGCCGTAGCAGGCCTGTTTGCGCACCGGCGAGACCGCCGTGTTGCCCGCCCATTTGCGGATCTTTTCGTAGAATGAGACGGTTTTTGGATTCATCGCCTGCATTAGCTTATCGCGCTTGGCGTAGATCGCGCCGCGAGCGACCTCGACCTCACCCATCTCGGCGCTTACCTGCTCTTGTAGGCTTTTTAACTCGGTTTCAAACGCCTCTTGCTTTTCGCTCTGCTCCTTTACGAGCGCCTCCTTTGAGGCTACGATCTTTTCTAGCCTTTCGATCTCCTCGTTTGTGGCCTCGAGCTGCTCTTTTGCGATGTCCTCTTCGACGCTAAGGGCCTTAATCTCCTTTTCGGTTTTTGCCGCGCCGCTTTTTTTGCCCGTGCTTTTTAGCTTGGACGAAAAGGCGCTAAGCTGCGCGTTTGCTTGTAAAATTTGAGATTTTAGCTCGGCGATCTCCGCATTTAGGCTTTCGATCTGCTCTTTTGCGCCTGAAATTTCGCCGCTTTTTTTGCTTAGTTTCTCCTGTGCGGCCTCGATTTTAGACTTAAATCCGTCCAGCTGCTTATCGAATTCGCAAAGCTCTACCAATTGGCTTAAATATTTGTTCATCTTTTTCCTTTAATAATACGTAAATGGATTTTTTTGCTCGCTTATTATAACTTCAATTTCGCTTTTTTGCAAGAAAGGTGCGAGCGCGCGCCCAAAATAGCGCTCACTTTCAAAATGGTTTATGTCGATCAAACTCACGCCGTTTTCTAAATTTTGAAGCGCCGTGTGATATTTTATATCGCCCGTGATGAAGCAATCCACGCCCAAGCTTTGATTTAGTTCGCTTCCGCTGCCGGTGCAAAGCGCGATATTTCGGATGAAATTTTTCGTCTTTACCGCGCGCAGATGCTCGATGCCAAGCTTGTGTTTTATATCTGCGCACAGAGCCTCAAAGCTCAAATCTGCGCGCATGAAAACTAAAAATTCTCGCTCATCCGTAATTTCAAATTTTAAAATTTCGCGCGCTACAAACCCGTTTAAAACGTGCTTGTCAAAGTTCGTATGCATCGCGATGAGAGAGATGTTTTTGCGGATAATCTCATAGATCAAATTTGCAGGATATAGTCTCGGATCAAGCGATTTTAGCGGGCTGAAAATCAGCGGGTGGTGCACCACCAAAAGCGAGCCCGCCTCCGCCTCGCGCACCAGCTCGCTAGTAACGTCGAGGCTTAGATAGATTTTTGAAATTTCATCATCCAAGTTTCCGAGCATTAGCCCGCTATTATCCCACGCCTCCGCGTCGCAAAAGGGTGCGGCGGCATTTAAAATTTCATAAATTTCGCCCGTTTTCATAAATCCTACTTTGCGCTTTTATCCGCTTTATCCGCGGAATTTTGCTTGCCGTGGGCGTTTTTTAAATTTGCATCTGCGGAGTTTGCGTTTGCCGCGCCACCTTCTTTGCCGCCTTTTTTATCGCTGCACGTCGCGGCGTCCAGCTCGGCGACATATTTTTGCGGATCTGCATAGCAAAGCGCGCAGTTTTTGGCAAGATCGCGGATCTTTAAAATATAATCCTGCCTCTGCGTGACCGAGATCGCTCCGCGCGCGTCAAGGACGTTGAACGTGTGCGCCGCAAGCATACAGTAATCATACGCGGGAAGCGCCAGGCCGTGCTTTAGGATGCTTTTGCACTCGCCGAAGCAGTTTTCAAACTGATTAAAAAGCATTGCGGTATCCGCAAGCTCGAAGTTGTATTTGCTGAACTCAAACTCGCCCCTTTTATGCACGTCGCCGTAGGTTACTAGCCCCGCCTTGTCGTCCCAGACGATGTCGTAAACGTCGTCTTTGTTTTGCAGATACATCGCCAAGCGCTCAAGTCCGTAGGTGATCTCTCCGCTAATTAGCTCGCACGTGATGCCGCCTACCTGCTGAAAATAGGTAAACTGCGTCACCTCCATGCCGTCTAGCCAAACCTCCCAGCCAAGCCCCCAGGCCCCTAGCGTCGGGCTCTCCCAGTTGTCTTCCACGAAGCGGATATCGTGGCTTTTAAGATCTAACCCCAGCTTCTCTAAGCTTTTTAGATAGAGCTCTTGGATATTATCCGGGCTCGGTTTTAAGATCACCTGAAACTGATAATACGCGCCCAAGCGGTTTGGGTTTTCGCCGTAGCGTCCGTCTGTGGGGCGACGTGAAGGTGCGACATATGCCGCGCGCCAAGGTTTGCTTCCTAGGCTACGCAAAAAGGTAGCCTGATGATAGGTGCCTGCGCCCGCGGGCATATCGTAGGGCTGAACGAGCAAGCAGCCCTGCTCGTGCCAGTAATTTTGAAGCGTCAAAATAATCTGTGAAAACGTCATTTTTATCCTTTTATCGATATGTAAATTTCAATTTTATCTTCCGAGTGCTTTTCAAAGTCCGTTTTAAAGGCTCTTTGAAGCTTCGAGCTTTCAAAAAATTTCCAAATTTCAGCCCAGTATTCGCCAGCTCTCGTAGGCTCGTTTGCAAAATCAAAAACCGCGTAATCGCCCGCTTCGATACGTAATTTTTCGCAGGTTTCATCGCGCTCATTTTTGCGGCACTGATTTGCGGATTTGCAAGCTTCGTCGTGGCTTTCTTTATGGTGCCGTTCCTTCGAGCAAGTGCCTATTAGCACGGAGTATTCGCCCTGTGCGCCGTTTTCGTAGTCGTAATACGCAGCATAAATTTCACTTTTCGCAGCGCTGCTTCCGCTAGCGTTAAATTTTAAAAACTCGCCCCATAAATTTGCGATCACCCCTCGCCCGCTCATCTCATCTGCGTTGTTTGTACGAGCCTTTAGCCCACAAATTTCAAAGCTCTCGCGCAATTTTAAAATTTTCAAAGCCTAGCCCTCAAGCAGCACCTCGATCTGCTCGGAGTCCTTTTTCAGAGCCTCCGCTTTTGCCGCGCGATCCGCCTTTAGCTTCGAGCTTAGCACCTCGTCGCTTAGAGCTAAAATTTGCACCGCCAGATACGCCGCGTTTTTTGCGCCCGCCTTGCCGATCGCAAGCGTCGCGACGGGGATGCCAGCAGGCATCTGCACGGTCGAATACAGCGCATCTACGCCGCTAAGCGCGCTACCGCCGAGCGGGACGCCGAGTACCGGCTTGGTCGTATTTGCGGCAACCGCTCCAGCAAGATGCGCCGCCATGCCCGCCGCGCAGATGAAAACCTGCGCGCCCTTTTTCTCGGCGTCCGCGACGTATTTAGCCGTACGGGTAGGGCTTCTGTGCGCCGAAGATACGATCATCTCGTACGGCGCGCCGAATTCGTTTAAAATTTTAGCCGCCTCGTAAACGACCTCGTAATCGCTCTTTGAGCCCATTATTATAGAAACAAATTTCATTCTATCTCCTTTCTTAAAAAGCAAAACTCCGCGAGCTTCGCAGGCAGCTTAATCTCATTTAGATTGCCGCTGTGAATCTCGCTAAATTCCTTACCGCTGCGGCTTTGCAGCTTCTTAAATTTTAAATAAGGCTTGCCGCCAAGCTCAAAAATTTCGCCGATCTCATTATCGCAAGCGCAAATTTTAAAGCCGCGCGGAGCGAAAATCTCATAGCTCTCGCCCGGCAAAATTTTATCCTTTACGCTTATAAACTCGCCGTCCTGCGAGATCGCGCAAACCTGATGCGTGCCAAGCTCGATGCTGCGGTCTAAATTTTGCGTATCCTCTCGCTCGTATGGGCGTTTTATCAAATATCCGTCGCTAAAGCCGCGGTTTTTAAGCGTCGCGATCTCGCGCTCGTAAACGCCGACCTCAAATTTATCGCCCGCAGTATCGTCGATCGCCGCGCGGTAGGCATTCGTGGCGCACGCGACGTAGTATTCGCTCTTGGTGCGCCCTTCGATTTTGAAGCTGTCGATCGCGCCCGTTCGCATGATCTTTTGCACGTGCGAAATGAGGCTAAGATCCTTCGCGTTCATTACGAAAGTGCCCTCCCCTTCGCGCTCTTGCAAGCGGAAAAGCGCGCTGGTTTCGGGGTTTTTCGCGTAAAGCTCATAGTTAAATCTGCAGTCGTTCGCGCAGCTTCCGCGGTTGCTGAAGCGGCCGCTTTGCACCGCGCTAACAAGACAGCGCCCGCTGTATGCGAAGCACATCGAGCCGTGCACGAAAATTTCAATCTCGAGGTTCGGAATTTTTTCTTTAATCTCCACGGCGTCTTTGAGCGTCATTTCGCGCGCCGCGACGATGCGAACGGCGCCCAGCTCCGTCCAAACCTGCGCATCCAAATAATTTAGCACGTTAGCTTGGGTAGAGACGTGGATCGGGATTTGCGGCGCTACGGCTCGCGCGAGGTTTGCGACGCCTAAAGTGGCGATTAAAATTCCATCCACGCGCAGATCGCGAAGAAATTCCAAATGCCTTTTGATATTTTCAAGCTGACCGTTGGTCGCAAAGCCGTTTACGGTCGCGTAGAGCCTCTTACCGCGCTCGTGCGCGTATGCGACGCCCTGCGCGAAGCTTTCTTTGCTAAATTCCTTCGCGCTTCGCTGGCGTAGCGAAAATGAGCCCGTGCTTGCATACACGGCGTCCGCGCCGTAAGCCAGGGCGATTTTTAGTTTCGTTAAATTCCCAGCAGGAGCTAAGAGTTCGGGTTTTTTCAAATATATTCCTAGTGATTTTTTAAGCGCGATTTTACTACAATTTAGCCAAAATTTTATTTAAGGAGGCGCGATGAGGGTCGATCTACACAACCACACCTATCTTTGCAACCACGCTAGCGGCGAGCCGCGACAGTATTTGGAAGCGGCGATCGCACGAGGCATAGAAATTTTCGGCTTTGCGGATCATGCGCCGATGAACTTCGATCAAAAATACCGAATGAGCTTTGAGCAGATAGAGCTTTACGAGCGGATGATTAGGGATCTGCGAGATGAGTTTAGCGGGCGGATCGGCGTGCGGTTGGGATACGAGGTCGATTTTATGACGAAAAAAGAGCTAATGGATGAGCGGATTTTCGCGCGCGAGGTTGATTATCTCATCGGTTCGGTGCATTTTTTAAACAACTGGGGCTTTGATAACGAGGAATTTTTAGATCAGTGGAGCGGGCGCGAAATAGACGACGTTTATCGCGAATACTTTGCGCTGATCTGCGCGCTGTGCAAAAGCGGTAAATTCGACATTTTAGGACACATGGATCTGATTAAAATTTTTAAATTTACTCCGAAAAAAGATATCAGAGTTTTAGCTGGCGGCGCGATAAACGCGATCAAAAAAAGCGGCATCGTCGTGGAGCTAAACTCCGCTGGGCTTCGCAAGCCCGCAAATGAAATTTATCCAAGCGACGCGCTTTTAGAGGTGCTTGCGGATGCGGACGTACCGATCACGCTTAGCTCGGATGCGCACTCGGTAGCTCAAGTAGCGCTAAACTACGACAAAATTTACGCCAAAGCGCGCGAGTTCGGCTACGAGCGGATCGCAGTTTTTAAAAATCGCGAGCGGCAGTTCGTAAAGCTGGCGTAAATTTTAACGACAGCCGCTTTTAAATTTCAAAAGGTGCGGGCGGCGAAAAATTTCAAAATTTCAAAAGCCTCGGCGGCGCAAAATTTTAAAAATTGCGGCGCGCAAAACGGCGCAGATAAAGTCGAATTTCAACTAAATAATGTTAAAATCCGCCGTTAAATTTAGCCCGAATACGGGCGGAAAAAAGGAAAAAATATGGGAAAATTTGTTAATGACGTGAAGGAATTTTTTAAATTTTGCGATGAAAACGAGGTCGAGTTTGTGGATTTTAGATTTACCGATCTAAAAGGCACCTGGCACCACGTCGCCTACAACTACAAGCGCCTGCCAAAGGACTTCGCCGACGGAATTCCATTTGACGCGAGCTCGGTAGCGGCGTGGCAGCCGATCGATAAATCCGATATGATGTTAAAGCCCGACGTAGGGACGGCATTTTTGGATCCATTCACCGCGGACGTGACGATCATCGTCATCTGCGACGTTTACGACATCTACAAAAACGAGCTTTATGAAAAATGCCCGCGCTCGATCGCCAAAAAAGCCGAGCAGTTTCTACAAACCACGGGCCTTGGAGACACCTGCTATTTCGGGCCGGAGAATGAATTTTTCGTTTTCGACGACGTAAAGATCATCGACGAAATGAACTGCGCGATGTTTAAGGTAGATACCGAAGAGGGGCATTGGAACAGCGGTAAAAATTACAAAGACGGCTTTAACAGCGGCCACCGCCCGGGCGTAAAGGGCGGCTACTTCCCCGTCCAGCCAGTCGATTCGATGGTCGATCTACGCGCCGAGATGCTAAAGGTACTTGAACAGATCGGGCTTGAGACCTTCATCTGCCACCACGAAGTAGCGCAAGGACAAGGCGAGATCGGCGTAAAATACGGCACTCTCGTCGAGGCCGCCGACAACGTGCAAAAATACAAATACGTCGTAAAGATGGTCGCGCACCTAAACGGCAAGACCGCGACCTTTATGCCAAAGCCGCTCTACGGCGATAACGGCAGCGGAATGCACGTGCATCAATCGATCTGGAAAAAGGGCAAAAATACCTTTTACAAAAAGGGCAACTATGCAAATTTAAGCGACGCGGCGAGGTGGTATATCGGCGGCGTGCTAAAGCATGCGCGCAGCGTCGCGGCGTTTACGAACCCGAGCACCAACAGCTACAAGCGTCTGATCCCCGGCTTTGAGGCACCGTCGATTCTAACTTATTCGAGCCAAAACCGCTCGGCTTCGATCCGTATCCCTTACGGTAGCGGCGAGAACTCCGTGCGCGCCGAGATGCGCTTCCCCGATAGCACAGCATGCCCGTATTTGGCATTTGCGGCAATGCTGATGGCTGGTATCGACGGTATCAAAAACAAAACCGAGCCGGTCGGGCCGATGGATGAGAATTTATTCAAACTGCACCTCGATGAAATTCGCGAGCGCGGCATCGAGCAGCTTCCGCACACGCTTCGCGGCAGCCTAGAGGCGGTGATCCGCGATAATGAATACCTGCGCCCGATAATGAGCGAGCTTTTTATCGAGACCTATCAGCATTTTAAATTTGAAACGCAGGTTTGGCCTTACGAGGCGCGCCCTACGCCGTTTGAGTTTGCGACGAATTATTCGTGCTAAGACGGGCTTATTTTATGCCGCGCCGCCCGGTTTTTACGAGACGGTGCGGCATAAGGCCTTGGAATTTTAAAATTTCGCTGCACGCGAACTTTTAAAATTCTACCGCATGCGCGAACTTAAATACCGCCCGTGAAGCTTCAACT
>CAUONQ010000017.1:0-10656 GCA_963456995.1 uncultured Campylobacter sp.
TATATATATAATTTCACCTATATTTTTTCAAAGGAGAAATTATGGCAGAGAATGAACATCCGGATCATTTAATGTGCCCATTTTGTGGCAAAGGCGACATCAAATACGGAGCAATCGTATGCGGTGGGTGCCAGGCGGAGATCTCTTATAGCAGACCCTGGTTAAAGACGCTTCTTATTTCTATACTTTGGCTGTTCTTTGGAGGGGCTTTTACCAAGGATAGCGGTACTCTATTTTATATCGTCTTGGGTATCGGCGTGTTAGGTATCATTGGGTCTATTTTTATGGCGCGAGATCATAGTCCGTAATTTCATAGGATCATGAAGCACGTTAAGTAGCCTATGTTCCGCCATCCATTAGCGGATAAATTTTGTAATTCTCCGATTAAATTTAAATTTGGAGAATTACATTACTTAAATTTTAAAAGATAGATTATGAATTTTTTCCTAGGCTTCCTTGCTGGTAGCGGTGCTTTTGATGGGCTTGCAGCTGCGGTTATCGTTTTTGGCGTCATAGCCATTTTGGGTGGTTTTAATGCCGTTATAGCTTCCATTCCTGCTTTTATAGTGTTTTGCGTTGCAAAGGCATTTTTGGAAGGCTTGACTTCTAACGTAAATAATAGATTCGTTACCCTTGTCGTTCCGATTGCTGGAGCTTTAGTGCTAGCATACTTTACGGCTGATGCTGTTTATAAAAGTGAGCAGGCAAAAGACGCTGAGCGCGAAGTGCAGAAGCAACAAAATATGACGTAGCAAGATAAAGTCTATTATATCCAGCGAAGTCCGATGTTCGGTAGCTACGGTGTGGAAATCGACGGTAAATGGGGCAAAAAGACTATGCAAGCGGCGCAGAAATATTCGGGCTCGTCCGCAACCTCGATCGACGAACTTTATGAGGCAGTCAAGGCTAAAAAAGAGGGCGAAAGATAAAATTTAAATCGCAAGTCGAGCCAACCGCACTAAATTCTTTAAAATTCGCTCGCTTTATATACGTCTTATCGGGTGCCTCAAAACATATTGCGTCGCTTGTAAAATTTCTTAAGTTTGCTTGGGGCGTAAATTTTAAAAATGGAGCTTGAGCGTTTTTGAGGTAAGCGGACGAAATAAATCTGCTTGCGCGTAGACTATGTAAATTTAATGAATTTAACTGCATGGCGCGGCGGAATTTACGCTGTTTGCGGCTCGCAAGCGAGATAAATTAAAGGCGCGATTTTTACGGGCAAAATTTTATGCGCGACCGACTGAGGCGCGCGGTTTTCTATAAAAGTTTCAATTTCTTAAACTCGCGGCTATATTTTCTTTGCGAAATCGCGTTAAATTTAAGGCTATCTATCCTGGAGAAATTAACGGCGTATTCCTTCAAGCAAGTAAGGATGAAAGAGAAGCGGTAATTGCCATTTTCATAAAATATCTCGCTAGTTATTATTTCGCCGGGCGCCGCGCCGCATCTTTGATCCGAGCTCATAACGCATTTTAGTTCATAATATCCATTTTGCAAATCTCCGATGTAAAATTTCAAATGCAACTTTTCATTGATTTGCTTTGGGGGTAGCAATAGCGCATCGTTGAAGTTTATGCCTGCAAAAATTCTTTCTAGCGTATGCATATTTTTATGCAGCTTTGCCAAATACGCCTCGTACCGCCGCTGCCTTAAGGCATATTCGCTACCTTTTATATTGCCCTTGATCCAATCTAGGTCGAAATATAGCACTTCAATCTCTTCGGTTTTAAATTTATCGCTGCCTGTTCGCTACAGCCCCAAGAAATTCTCATCGTTTTTGATCTTTTCGATGAGATCAAGCGTGGCGTAAAACTCGTCGTAGAAATATGGCATTTCGAGCTTGAAAAATTTAAAGCTTAGCCCCTCCAGTACCTTGAGCGAGTGTTTGTTTTTAAGCAAAAATATGAAAAATACCCCATCTTTTTCCAGTGCGTTGAGGTAGTTTATTTCGCTTATATTGGCGCGTAGGATCTCGGCGTCAAGGATGACGACGTCGGCTACGTAGATGAAGTCGTTTAGGTGCCTCTTTGCGCTCTCCCAGTTGGAGTTTGGCATCACGTCGCAACCAAGCCCGCTTAAAAAATCGCGCAGCTCCTCAAAGATCGCGCGGTTTTTATGCGTGATTATGACGTTGTAGTCGTATTTTTTAGCGCTAAAGCTCTGCTGTGCGAAGCAGCTAAGTACTGCATCCATTTTAATGAACGTCCCTCGCCCGTCGGCTCCAATACTCGGATGCGAACCGAGTGCACGCAAATGGGTCTGCGCCGAAGTAAGATACTCATCATCCGTGCTAGCGGCGCTTTCTAGTGCACTTTTAAGCGCATAGGTGCGCGGATCCTTTAGCTCGCGATCAATGCCTACTCGCACGTCGAGCTTGATGGAGCTCATATTCGCCCTAAGCTCCTTACTGCTAAATTCCACGCTTACGCGGATCGGTTCAGCGATATTTTGCAGGAAAAACTCGCACGCGTCAAAGACCGCGCTAGTGAGATTTAGCACCTCGCCGCCGTAGATACGCGGCAGCTGCGGCGGGAAGCTAAGATATAGCGTGCTGTCGTATTTCGTGCACTCCTCAAATAAAATTTCGCTTTGGAATTTTAAAATTTTTAAAATATCGATCTGCGCGATATCCTCGCGTCTGGGCACGACGGAATCGCTTTCTTTGGCTTTAGGCTTAGGCGCAGCGGAGAAAATTTTGCCGCTTACGGCGGGCTTTTTAGCAAAAAGTTTTCTTGCCGCAAAGCCTGCCGTCGCAGCCAATATTGCTAGCGCGCCTAAAACCACGGCTTTCATAGCACAAGCATCCCATCGCCATAGGAGTAGAAGCGGTATCTTTGCTCCACTGCGATGCGGTAGAGCTCAAGCGTGCGCTCAAGGCCGATGAAGCTCGCTACGAGCATTATCAGCGTGGATTTGGGCAGGTGAAAATTTGTAAGCAAAAAATTCTGTCTTATCGGCGGGTTGCCCGGGTGCAAAAACAGCTCACAGATCCCGCTGTTTTGCCCATTGCGTGCGAAATTTTCGATCGTTCGCGTAACGGTCGTACCCACGCCTAAAATTTTTCGCTCGCTTTTTAGAATTTGCGCGGTCTGCGGCGGTATGGAGTAGAGCTCGCCGTGCATCTTGTGATCGCGCAGATCCGCTACTTCCACGGGCTTAAAGGTGCCCGCGCCCACGTGCAGCGTGATAAAATAAATTTCGTGGTTTTTGCGCAGATCGTTTAGCATCGCATCGTTAAAATGAAGGCTCGCGGTGGGTGCGGCGACGGCGCCTTGCTCGCGCGCGAATATGCTTTGATACCAGCTCTCGTCCTGCTTGGTATCGGCGCGCTTGATATACGGCGGCAGCGGCACATGGCCGATACGTTCGCAAATTTCAAAAACATCATGGGCGTTTAAAGCTTTGCCGCCCTGCTCAAACTGCACGATGCGAAGCCCGTCATCCATCAGCTCGCAAACGCGCGCTTCAAGGTCACTTTGAAATTTTAATTCGCTACCCGCTTTGACGCTGCCGCGAATATAGGCGCTAAATTTATTGCCCTCAAGCGGCGAGTTTAGCAGAAGCTCGATCTTGCCGCCGCTGTTTTTATGACCGAATAGGCGCGCCTTAATTACCCGCGTGTCGTTGAAAATAATATCGCAGGGCGGCAGGGCGTCCGCCAGATCGCCGAAGTGCGCGTGAGTGATCTGCTCTTTAGCGCGGTCATAGATCAGCAGTCGCGCGCTTTGTTTGGGCATCACGGGCGCGCTTGCGATGAGCTCGCTAGGAAGCTCGTAATCGTAGATGCCAACTAAATTTAGATCCGCCATCTCACGCCTGCGCTACGTCCGTGGAATTTTCGCCTTCGTCATCCTCAGGCTTATACGGATTTATCATTTTGGCGATGAAGATTGAAAGCAGATAAAGCGCAATTAGCGGAGTTGCGAGCATAAACTGACTAAGCACGTCGGGCGGCGTCATCACCGCCGCAAAGATGAAAATAATGACGATTGCGTAGCGGAAAAAATCGCTCAGGCTTTTGTTTGTCACAAGCCCGATTTTAGCGAGGAAAAATGTCACCACCGGAAGCTCGAAGCTGATGCCAAATGCGACGACGAGCTTAGCGAAAAAGCCTACATATTCGCCGATCGTAGGCATCGCAGTAAATTGCTTGGCGCCAAAATTTACCAAGAAATTAAACGCGACGGGGATTACGAAAAAATAGCAAAACGCCGCGCCTAAAAAGAACATAATGCTCGCGCCGCTAACGAAGGGGATGACGTATTTTTTCTCGTTGTCGTAAAGCCCAGGTGCTACGAAAAGCCACACCTGCCAGAAAATTATTGGCATCGCAAGCAGTAACGAGGTGAAAAACGACACCTTCATCGCGGTAAAAAACGTCTCGCCAAGCTGGGTAAAGATGATCTCGCTGCCTTTAGGAAGCACACGCACTAGCGGACGGGTCATAAAGCCTAAAATATCGTCACAAAAGCCGAAGCACGCGATAAAAAGGACGATGACGGACAGCACGCAGATCACTAGACGCTTGCGAAGCTCGGCTAGATGGGGTTTTAGCTCTTCAAACATTAAATTTCTCTCTCATTATGATTTTTGTGTATCGTTATTTTGCGTGGAATTTTGCATAGAATTTTGCGCATCGCCGTTTAAATTTGTATTCATATTTTGCGTGCCGTTTTTTGCTTCACTGCTTGCATTGGTATTTTGTGCGGAATTTTCTGCACCGCCGCTCGCGCTCGGCATGGAATTTTCGCCTTTGTTTCCAACGCCAGAATTCGCGCTTTTACTTTCAGCGTCGGAATTCATTGTGCCGTCGGCGGAGCCTTGCGCGGAGTTTGCATTGTTAGCGGAGCTTTGCGCGGAATTTTCGCCGTCAGAATTTGCCTTTAAATTTGCCGTCTCGCTCTGTTTTTGCGCCGAGACTTCCGCGGAGTTTAACGCGTCTTTGGTGGCATACGAGCTAAGCGTTTCTTTAAGCGAGCTTTCCGCGTCTTTTAGCCCCGCATTTAGCGTCTCTTTGACCGAGTCGATACCGCCTTTGATCTCGTCAAGCTCCTCAAACGTGAGCTTTTTGCGTACGCCCTCGCTTGCTTGCGTGATGCTCTCTTTATATTTTTTGGCGTCCTCTTTGAGCTCAGCGATGCGAAGCTCCTGATAGAAGCTAGATTTTGCGTCGTTGATGGTTTTTTTGATGACTTTGAAGTATTTCGCGAGCTCGACCAGTACTTTTGGAAGCTTTTCGGGCCCCAGCACGATTATCGCGATGATTAAAATGACCGTAATTTCAGGCATACTGATACCAAACATAAAATTTCCTAACGTAAAAAGTGGCGTATTGTAACTAAAATTTCATTAATCTTAAATTTAGCGCCCGTCTCGGCTACTTTGCGCGATAAAAAGCGCAATCTCGTCGGCGAGCAAAAAGTTGGGATTATAAAATTTACCTTCGGCAAATTTCAGCTTTTTTTCGCGCACGAGCAGCTGCGCGTTGCTTAGCTCCGCAGCGTCTAAAATTTGCGCTTCAAATCCCAAAACGCAGCGCAGCCCGAGAAATATGCGCTCAAGCTTTTTATCCTGCGCGCTTAGAGCTTCGCGCTGTTTTTGCAGCGGATCTGCGATGTAATCTCGCAAATTTTTAGGCGAGCTAAGGCGCACCTGCCCGCTAGTTCCGACCGCAAATGCCCCAAACCCAGCGTAATCCTCGCCACGCCAGTAAGCGAGATTGTGCTTGCAGCGCAGTCCGCGCGCGGCAAAATTTGAAATTTCATACTGGCTAAAGCCGCTATCCGCCGCAAGAGCAAAGAGAAATTTAGCTAGAGCCGCACTTTCTCTTTTAAAGCTTTCGCGCCCGAAAAAGGGCGTATTTTCCTCAAGACTTAGCGCATAGGCGCTTAAATGCGGCACTTCGCAGCGCGCAAGCTCAGCCATTTCAAATTTTAAATTCCTTTTATCGTCAAATTTGCTCGCGTAGATTAGATCTAAATTTATATTATCAAAGCCCGCTGCTTTGGCATTTTGCACCGC
This sequence comes from uncultured Campylobacter sp., assembly GCA_963456995.1. GTDB lineage: Bacteria > Campylobacterota > Campylobacteria > Campylobacterales > Campylobacteraceae > Campylobacter_B. The sequence continues at coordinate 6,022 of CAUONQ010000017.1, forward strand.
GAGAAAAATCTGCGCCACACTGTGCGCGCGACCGAGGAACTTTAGCTTGGCGTCGTTGAAGCTTTGCGCGCCGAAGCTGATGCGATTTACGCCGAGCCCGCGCATCGCCCTAAGCCAGGCGGGGCTAGCGGAGTTCGGATTAGCTTCCGAACTGATTTCGGCTCGGGCGGCGAAATGCGGCGCAAGCAGCGCAAAAATTCCGTCGTAAAGCCCCGCATCCACGGCGCTTGGCGTGCCTCCTCCGATAAAAAGCGTCGAAATTTGCGCGTGCGGATTTTTCGCCAAAAAGTCGCGCACCTCAAACTCAAGCGCGCGAAAGTAGCTTTTTGCGAGGCTAAACTTATCGCTGAAGGAGCCAAAGGCGCAATACGGGCATTTTGAGGTGCAAAACGGCACGTGGATGTAGATGTGCAAGGGCGGTCCTATGGGCTAAATTTACGTCGCAAAATTTAGCGAATTAATTTGAAAATTTATATAAATTTTAAGCCTCTTAACGCAAATTTTAATATTTTTAGGTAGAATTTTGAGAAATTTTTTGTGAGAAAACGAGATGGAAAAAGAGAAAAATTACAGACCAAATGTCGCTGCAATCGTACTTTCGCCCTCGTATCCGTTTAATTGCGAAATTTTAATCGCGCAACGAAGCGACATCAAAGGCGCTTGGCAGTTTCCTCAAGGCGGTATCGACGATGGTGAGACGCCTAAGATGGCGATCCGCAGAGAGCTAGGTGAGGAGATCGGAACAAGCAAAGTCGATATCATCGCTGAGTGCCCAAAGTGGCTTAGCTACGACTTTCCCGATGGGGTAGCTCAAAAGATGCGCCCATACGACGGGCAAATTCAAAGGTATTTTTTAGTACGATTGCGAAGCTTAGCCGATATAAACATCAATACTAAACTTCCGGAGTTCGATGCATTTAAATTCGTAGGCGCGAATGAGGTCTTAAGGCACGTAAATCACTTCAAAAAGCCGATTTACGCGACGGTTTTAAAATATTTTAAGGAGGAGGGTTACATTTAATGCTGATCGTTCAAAAATACGGCGGTACGAGCGTCGGTACGCTAGAGCGGATCGAGGCGGTCGCGCAGCGCGTGATAAAGACTAAAAACGAAGGACACGATGTCGCGGTAATCGTCTCTGCGATGAGCGGCGTTACCAATCAGCTCATCGAGCAGGCGGAATTTTTTACAAAAACTCCCATAGGCAGAGAGATGGATGTGCTGTTAAGCTCGGGCGAGCGCGTCACGAGTGCACTTTTGGCTATCGCGCTAAATGCCAAGGGCTATGCTGCGATCGCATTTAGCGGACGTGGTGCTGGCATCGTAACTGATAATTTTCACACCAAAGCTCGCATCGTCTCGATCGATCCAAAAAGCATGCAAGAGGCGCTAAAGCAGGGCAAAATCGTCGTCGTTGCGGGCTTTCAAGGTATCAGCACCGCAGGCGAAGTAACTACGCTCGGGCGAGGCGGAAGCGATCTTAGCGCAGTCGCCGTCGCAGGAGCTCTGAATGCCGATCTGTGCGAAATTTACACCGACGTAGACGGCGTATATACGACCGATCCGCGCATCGAGCCCAAAGCCAAGAAGCTTGATCGCATAAGCTACGACGAGATGCTTGAACTTGCGAGCTTGGGAGCTAAGGTTTTGCAAAATCGAAGCGTTGAGCTTGCGAAGAAATTAAACGTAAATTTGGTGACGCGAAGCAGTTTTAACGATCACGAAGGAACACTCATAACAGGAGAAGAAAAGATGGAAGATGCGGTAATTAGCGGCATTGCACTGGATAAAAATCAAGCAAGAATCACGATTAGAAACGTAGAGGATCGCCCTGGCGTCGCGGCTGAAATTTTCTCCGCGCTCGCGAGCAAGGAGATCAACGTCGATATGATCGTGCAAAATATCGGACGAAACGGCGAGACGAATTTGGGTTTTACCGTGCCGCAAAACGAGCTGCAGACTGCTTATGCGGTAATGAAAGAGGTAAATCCAAATCCGAATTCCATCATCGAATCGGACGCTGATATCGTAAAGGTTTCTTTGGTCGGAGTGGGTATGAAAAGCCACAGCGGCATAGCCAGCAAGGCGTTTAAGACGCTTGCGGACGAGGGGATAAATATCCAGATGATCTCCACGAGCGAGATTAAAATTTCGATGATCGTAGAGGCCAAATACGGCGAGCTTGCCGTGCGCGCGCTGCATAAAGCCTACGATTTGGATAAATAATGCAGGATCTGCACACTTGGAGCGTCACGGCGATGCGCTCCGAGCCAGGACTTGAGTGGCTCGAGGATCGCAAGGAGGATTGGACGCCGCTTTTAGCATCAAAGCTGAAATTCCTCCACGACGGCTTTGCTTTCATCGTCATTTGCGACGATGAGCGAAGCTGGTTTAGCGAATACATCATCAAAAAGATCAATTCCTCTACCAACTCACGCCCGCTGCTACCGTTTTTTTCGCTGCGTTCGCTTTATCGCGGCGGAGTAAATAGCCTCGAGGACGCGCTGCTTCTAAACGATATGCTAAGCCTCGCGTTTGCCAACGGCTTTATATATTTTTACATCGGCAACGGCAACCATCCGCTGGCCAAAATCGCCAAAAGCCACGAGGACAGCTATCTGTGGCTCATCGACGAGAGGCTACAAAACAGCTTTTACATGAGCGAGAGCGATCCTAGCTTGGATCTCAAACTGATCCAGCTTTTTAAAATTTTAGACAAAAGCATCGACGCCGTGCTTTTTGACGAAGTGGTGCTTTGAAAATCGTAAATCAGATCGTTTTAACAAACGATTATGAGGGCTTTAAAGATAAAATTTTAGCCGAAATTCCGCGCAAAAATTTAAGGTTTTTCGAAAGCGTCGATCTTAAGATAGACGAGGCGCGAAAGATCATAGACGAAGCCTACGTCGCCGAGCGCGAGGATAAGATCATCGTCATCGCCGCTACGAAATTCGGCGAGGAGGCGCAAAACGCTCTGCTTAAAATTTTAGAGGAGCCGCCCAAAAATACGGTATTTTTCCTGATCACCCCCTTCATCAACGCCCTGCTGCCTACCATCCGCTCGCGCCTCGTGGTGCAAAATCTCTGCGTGCGAAAGCCAAGATACCGCACTGGGCTAAACTTAGCCAGACTCAGCCTAAAGGAAGCGGTGGAATTTATCGACGCGCAGATCGCGCTGGAGCGCAAGGGCGAGCTGGATAAGACGGCGCTAAAAGCGCTCATCGGCGAGATTGCGCTAGAGTGCTTCGAGGCGGGCGTCAGTCTAAGCGGCGATGAGCTGCAGCGGATTGACCGCTTAAGCTACCTCGCCGAGCACAACGCCAAAGCCCACGCCGTGCTTACTCCGTTACTGTTGATGATCGAGGAGAAAAGATGAAAATTTATAAAATTTCAAACGAGGCCGATTTCGCGCTGATTTGCGAGCGCATCGGCGTGCGAAATGCGGGGCGGGCGATAATGCAGAAAAAATCGCGCCTAAACTTTTTCTATCTAAAAAATTTGCGAGCGCCCGCGGCGAATATTTTAAAGCAAGATGCCCTTAGCATCGGCGCCGAGCTTGCGTGCAACGAAGGGGTGATCCTAGGGCGCGACGATACGGATGCGGTTTTGATTGCAAACGACCGCCAGATCGAGGCTTTGGCGCAAAAGGAAGCGCTGCAGGATTTCGGGCTAAAAGAGCTCGCTAAATTTCTAAGCGAGAAATTTGCTAAGCCGCAAAGCTGCGAAATAATGGGCGTCGTCAATATCAACTCCGATAGCTTCAACCCCGCAAGCCGCGCGGCAAGCTTAAAAGAGGCGATCTGCAAGATCGAAAAGATGATTGAGCAGGGTGCCGCTATCATCGATATCGGCGGCGTGAGCTCGCGCCCGGGCAGCCGGTACTGCGGCAGAGATGAAGAGTTTGCACGCATAAAGGACATCGTGAACGAAATTTATCGTCTGCGTCTGCACGAAAAGGCAAAATTTAGCCTCGATAGCTTCGATGAGTATTGCTTGGAATTTGCGCTAGATCGGGGCTTTAGCATCATCAACGACATTAGCGCGAACCTCGCTCTTGCCCCGCTTGCGCTTCGCTACGACGCCGCTTACGTGCTGATGCACATGCAAGGAAAGCCGCAAAATATGCAGCTTGCGCCCAAATATGACGATCTGATGGGCGAGATCGATGAGTTTTTTGCGCAGAATTTGCAGCAGCTGCAAAGCGCGGGGCTTAAAAAGATCATCCTTGACGTGGGCATCGGCTTTGGCAAAACCGCCGAGCAAAATTTGGTGCTGATTAAAAATTTGCAGCATTTCTTGCACTTCGGCTGCCCGCTGCTTGTAGGCGCAAGCAGAAAGAGCGTTATCGATTTTTACAGCCCCTCCGCGGTCGCGGATAGGCTCGCAGGCTCGCTGTACCTGCACCAGGTCGCCGCTTTAAACGGCGCCGCGATCATCCGCACGCACGATGTTTTCGAACACGTTCAAATGCTGCGGCTAATGCGCGCGATGGATCGGATTCTGCTATAGTAAAATTTCAAAAAACTTATCGGAATTCTGCGAAATTCTGTCGAATTTTCTTGAAATTTCATGGCTTGGCAAGATTTTGATAAAACCCGCTTTTTATAGAATTTTAAAATTTGTCCGAGTCAAATC
>CAUONQ010000018.1:0-10558 GCA_963456995.1 uncultured Campylobacter sp.
ACCACGAGCAGATCCTCATCCTCGTATAAAATTTCAACGTCGAAGTTTAGTTGCTTTTCGCTCATTTGCTGCGGCGCGGGCGCGGGGTAGTCGATGTGCACGAGCTCGCCCGCAGATAGCTTGTAGCCGGGCTTAGTTTGCACGGCTCCGTCCACTTTGACCGCTGCGGATTTGATTAGGCTTGATATTTGATTGCGCGAAATTCCAAGCCGCGAGCTTAAAAAAACGTCAAGCCTTTCGCTGCATTGTGCTATTAGATTATCCAAATTTATACCTTTTTTGGCTATTCTTACGTCAAAATTTTAATAGGATTAAGCGTTGTTTAAAATTGACAAAAAGATTTTAGCATATTTTGATTTCATTCAACCTTTTTTGATCGTGCCGATAGTGGTTTTTTCATACGTTTTAATAAGCGAGGCAAACGACGTGCTATCCTCGAAGCAGGTCGTTTATTTCGGCGTAGGATTTGCCGTTTTTACTCTATTTTTTCTCTTTCCGATACGCAAATTTTTATATCTGATCCCGATATTTTATTGGACCAACATCATATTGCTACTAAGCGTCGATTTTTTCGGCGTTAGCAAGCTAGGAGCTAGGCGCTGGCTGGAGATTCCTTTCGTGCATTTTACGCTGCAGCCCAGCGAGGTGATGAAGCCCGCTTTTATCCTGATGCTGATGTATCTGATACACAAAAATCCGCCGCCGAAAAACGGCTACGGGCTGAAGGATTTTTTGCGCCTTAGCTTCTACATACTTCTGCCCTTCGTTCTGATCGCAAAAGAGCCCGACCTAGGCACCGCCGCGATACTTTTTTTGACGGGATTTGCGATCCTTTTCATCATCGGCGTCGATAAAAAAATCTGGCTCACGCTCATCATCGTTTTTGTGGCCAGCTCGCCGATTTTGTACGAAAACATGCACGATTATCAAAAAAAGCGCATCGCCGATTTTATCAGCGAGGAGCCCAATTACCAGGTCAAGCAGGCGATCATCGCTATCGGAAACGGCGGCATCTACGGCAAGGATAGAGACGAAGCGACGCAGACGCACTTTAAATTTCTACCGATTGCGACGAGCGATTTTATCTTCGCTTATACAATCGAGCGCTTCGGCTTCGTGGGGGCTGCCGCGCTGATCGCGCTGTATGCGCTGCTGATACTGCATCTGCTGAGCCTGAACTACGATTTTAAAAGCGATTATCTGATACGGGTCTTTACGAGCGCGCTTGCCTCGCTCATTTTCATTTATACGGGCGTTAATATCTCGATGGTGGTGGGTTTCGCGCCCGTCGTGGGCGTGCCGCTGCCGTTTTTCAGCTACGGCGGCAGCAGCTTCATCACCTTTATGATCCTCTTTGGAATTTTACAAAATTTGCTGACATTTAGGATGAAGGATAACTACAAGACCTATAAGATCAGGATGTAAATTTGGCGTTCGCGGATAAATTTTGAAATTCTACAAAATCGCGCGAGGTTTATTTTGAGCTTTTGGCGGTGAAATTTGAAGTAGGCGCTAAATTTAAGCTCGCTACAAAATCACGCCGATTCCGAGCGTAAATACCACCGCGAAAAAGGCATATGTAAAGGCGAATTCCAAAGTTTGCGAATTAAAAAATCCGTAGTACAAAACGCTCGTGAAAAATCCGCCCACGAAGGCTACGGCAAAGATCCCGATCCGCGCCGCGACTGGCTTTGCGCCGCAAAATTTGTATAGATAAAAAACCCCGCAGAAGCTGATCGCAAACCAGATCATCGCAGGCACCGGCCCGCTTATGCGTGTCATGCCGAAGAGATTGGCTAAATTTAAAAGCAGCAAAAATATCACCACAAGCGCGATCAGCGCGGATTTGATCATCTATCGCGCCTTGCGCCATCCGCGGAATTTTCACCCGCGCGGTCAGTGGAGTTTTTGCCTATACTGCCGCTAAAATTTTTACTCGCACTGCAGGCAGAGCCTTCATCGAGCTTGCCTTTGAAATTTTCGTCCGCGTCGCCTTCACCCGCGCCGCCATTTGAAATTTTAAAATTTCCGTCGGAAATTTCACCGACGCGATGCGTAGAATTTTTATAGGCGCCGCTTGCGAAATTTTCACCGAGATCGTCATTGGAATTTAAAATTTCATCCTCGCTTTGAGAATTTGAAATTTCGCCGCCGCTTTTAAAGTTTAAAATTTCATCCGCCGCAGCGTCTTTGCTTTGCGGCTCCCGCGCCTCTTTTGCGTCGTCAGAATCCGCGTCTTTTAAATTTGCATCCTCATCTAAATCTTTAGAGCCTTCGTCCGCAGAATTTTTATAAGCTTTGTTTGAAAATCTTTTGTGCCTGATCTGCAGATAAAAGACGAAAGCGACGAACGCCACCGCGGTGATCGCGATGTAATAGCGGTTTTCGAAGAGCAGCACGCCCTCTACCAGCCCCGAAAACAGCGCCAGTAGCGAGGCGGTAAGAAACGGGAAGCGCACTATGTCTTTTTCGCCGATCGCTAAGGCGATGAGCGCGACGCCGAAAATCGTGGCGTTTAGCAGTGCGCCTAGGATTTTGATCTCGGCAAAAAGGCTCGGATTTACGCGCGAAGTAACATAAAGCGCGAGCGCGACGGCTGCGAAAAGCAGGATCAAAAATACGATTTTTTTCATTTTGGACCTTTTAAATTTTATCTTTAAATTTACGATTCAGCTGCACCTTTAATGCACATAGAGCGCAAGTATCGGTGCGTTGCAACTGTTGTGTTCGCAGCATTACGCAAATATTATTGCGCGTCCTGCGGACATAGAGCGAAATTTCAGGACGCCACTGCGCCGTTAAGCGTGGCTTGAGCGATACACATACTCATAACTTAAACGCAATCCTAATTGCGCGGACGCGGTTTGAAACACGACTTGCATTAGCGCGACAAAATTGCTATTTTCGCGCGGCTTAAATGCGATTTTGTCGATAAATTTTGCCGCCAGTCACACTATGCCGAGCAAGTGGCGCCAAGTCCGTGCTTTAAAATTTTACGCCGAGTTGCGCTAAAATTCCGCATCTAAGCCGTATGCGTCCCCAGCTCGCATATGCCGCAAGACGCTCCGCAAAATTTACCTGCCCGTAGTAAATATTTGGCATGCGGCAGAATTTTGCGCGCAGCGCCGCACGTTTTGCTTTAAATTTAGCGCGGGGGCTCTAAAATTTTAAATTTACCGCCTTCGCGCTATGTTTAGCGAAAGATCTGTGCCGCTCACCAAACTTATATCGGCGGAGCAAATCTCGCGCCGAAATAAAATTTCATATAGCTCGCAAAATACGCGGCGCGTAAAATTTCATCACTTGTTTTTCTGAAAGTATGCGTCCACGCCGTTTGCGATACCTTGGGCGATGCGGTCTTGATAGGTGCTTTTGCCTAAATTTTTACCCTCCTGCGGATGCGTGATGTAGCCCATCTCCACGAGCACCGCAGGCATCGTAGCGCCGACCAGCACCCAAAATGGCGCCTCGCGCACGCCTCCGTCTCTGCTTGAGAAACTCTTTTTGACCGAGCTTAGCATATAGCTTTGAATGTCGATGGCAAGCTTGTTTGAAGAGATTATCTTCTCGCGGTTTAAGAAATTTAGGAATGTCTGCTTCGAGAAGGTATTCATATCCTCCAGATCGCCCCTGTTTTCGAGCGCGGCGGCGTTTTTGCTGCGTTCGCTTCTAGCCGGGCTTAAGAAAAAGGTCTCTACGCCGCTCATTTTAAGTGCTGAGCTAGCGTTAGGAGCGGCATTTGCGTGGATCGAAATAAACATATCGGCGTTTTTTTTAGCGGCGAAAGCGGTGCGCGACCGTAGATTTATAAAGACGTCGGTGCTGCGCGTATAAAGCACCTTGTAGCCGCGCTTGGTAAGCAGCGCACCGAGCTTTTTGGATGTGGCCAGCACGACGTTTTTTTCCTTCAGCCCGTTTCCGACCGCGCCCGAATCGCTGCCGCCGTGACCTGGATCGATTACGATGAGTTTGCCCTTAGTGGATTTGTAAATTTTACCGGCGGCTACGGACGCGGTTTTGGCGCCTTGCGCATCATCTATCGTGCTGATTTGCGGCTCGCTATCTTGCTCGCGAACGTGCTTGCGCCCTGATTTTTGATCCTTGTTTTTTTCTGCGCGCGCGGATTTTGCGGCTTTTAAGCCTTCAGCCGTACTTAAAATCATCATATTGCCGTTAATTTCTACGTTTGCGTTGAATTCTTTCGGGTCGCTAAGTACGACGCGCACGGTCTTGTCGTTGTATTGCGAGACGCGTACATCGCTAACGAAGCTATCTTTAAGCCGCGTTTTTTGCGACTTTTGCCGCGCGCTAAAATCAATCACGAAGCGAAAATTATCGCTGCTTGCGATCGTAAAATCTTTATAATCGCCGCGCTTTAGATCGCGGTTAAACTCAAGCACGATCTCATCCCCATCGCCGCGCAGCGATGCTAAAGCGAGTTTGGCATCGTAGGAGGATTTTTTTACGCTGCTTTTGCGAAGCTCAGAATCTAATCGTTCGGTCGTAGCACTATCCGCAGAATTATGCGCTTGCAATGAGTCATCGGCTCCTGCGGGATTTTCGCTTGAATCATAAGACTTTGTATCGTCCGTAGAGTTTTTTGCGTCGTCTGCGCCGCGGGGCCTAGTCGAGCGTAAGAATTCCAAATCCTCACTAGATAGCGAGCTTAGATCGGCTTCTTCTGGCGCGCGCGTCTTTTTGAGATTTTTGGAAGTGGAATTTTTTGAATTCTTAGAATTTTTAGAGGCGGGGGCTTTGGGGCTGTGCGCTAAATTTGAAGCGTTTTTCTCGTCCGAGCTTTTGGAATTTTTTGTGTTTTCATCTTTGAGCCTTTTAGAATTCGTGCTGCTATCGCTTGCTTTGCCCTGTAATTTGGCTAGCGCAGATTCATAAGGCGAGGAATCAAGTCCTAAATTTTTCGAGCTGTAAACCAATCTCTTTAGCGCTTTGATGCGGACTTCTTTATCGGACGCGCCTTGGTAGAGCGATTTTAGCTCCTTGTGCAGCGAGCGCTTGTAATTCGGCGTCGCTACGATGAAATCCTTGTCGAATTTCGCAAAAAACGCCTCGCTGGAAGCTCCAAACGTCAATACGCAGCTAAAAGCCGCGATCAGAAAAATTTTAACTATCTTCGCCATTTACAAGTTTTTCTATCAATTCCTTCACGGATATTATCTCGTTTAATCGCCATCCGTTCGCGCCGGTAAAAAACAGACCGCTTTGCGTTTTGCCCAGATACGCGTCGCTTAAGCGGTCGGCGATGCAGTATCCTACGGCGTTAGCGCCTTTGCCACGCTCGCAAGGACTTACGCAGTTGCTGATACAGCGGATCTTAGGCGCCGTGCCTGCGGCGATCATATCTTGCAGATTGGTATGAATGCCGCGCGCGGGATAGCCTACGGGCGATTTTAGAAGCCGGATGTCCTCTTTTTTGGCGTTAAGAAGTACCTGCTTAAATTCCTCCGCGGCATCGCATTCAAAGGTGCCGATGAAGCGCGTACCCATCTGCACGCCATCCGCGCCCAAAGATTTCACGCGATCGATGTCGGTTTTATCCCAAATTCCGCCTGCGACAAATAGCGGGAAGCTGCCCCATTGCGAGATTTCTGCTTTTACTTGCGGGATTAGATTATCCAGCGCAAACGCTGGATCGCCGCACTGCTCGTAGGTAAAGCCCTGATGTCCGCCGCTAAGAGGGCCTTCGAGCACTACGGCGTCGGGAATTCTGTCGTAGCGCTGCTTCCAGCGCTTGGCGATGATCTTAAGAGCCTTAGCTGAGGAGACGATGGGTACGAGCGCGACGTCCGGAAAATCGGCCGTAAATTCTGGCAGATTGGTAGGAAGCCCGGCGCCGCTAATTATGATGTCGATACCTGCCTCGCACGTGTCGCGCACGATGCGCTCGTAGTCGTTCGCCGCGCACATTACGTTCATCCCCAAAGGCGCGTCGCCGCAAATTTTACGGGCGTTTCGCACTATCGCAAAAAGCGCCTCTTTGCTATAAAAATTCTCGCTTTGATAGGGTCTGCCCTCGAGCGATTTTTTGGCAAATTTAAGATTTTCGTAGTAACCGGTGCCGACCGAGCTAATGACGCCTAGACAGCCGTTTAGGCTGACGTTGCCGGCTAGCTTGTCCCAGCTAATACCAAGTCCCATGCCGCCTTGAATTATCGGGTGCGCAATCTCGTGTTTGCCTATTTTTATACTCATTAATCCACCTTTAATTTAGCGAATTTTTTCTTTCCTACTTGGAGTGTATATTCGCCCGAGCTAAGCTGAAGCTGCTCATCTAAAATTTTATTTTGATCGATGCTGACCGCGTTTGATTTTATCAGCCTGCGCGCATCCGAGCTGGATACGGCGAGCTTGCAGCTAATTAGCGCCTTTACTATCCATGCAGGCGAGCTTACGTGATATTCCTTGATCTCGCTAGGAAGCTCGCCGGCACCATGGACGCGGTCAAATTCCTGCTTGGCTTCAAAGGCGGTGTTTTCGTCATAAAATTGCGTGACGATCTCGGAGGCAAGCTCCTCCTTAACCGCCTTAGGATGGATCGAGCCATCCGCCACAAAGCCTTTTATTAGCTCAATATCTTCGCTGCTTTTTTGGCTTAGCAGATTATACCAATCCCACATTAACGCATCGCTGATACTCATCACCTTGCCGTACATATCATGAGGCGTGTCGGTTACACCGATGTAGTTACCAAGGCTTTTACTCATTTTATTCGTGCCGTCGGTACCTACCAAAAGCGGCATCATCACGACGCTTTGTTCTTTGCCGACATCATAAATTCTTTGCAGCTGGCGACCCATTAAAAGATTAAATTTCTGATCGGTGCCGCCAAATTCTATATCGCATTTCATGCAAACGCTGTCGTATCCTTGCAGTAGCGGATACATAAACTCACTGATGCTGATCGGCTGCTCGGCCTTGTAGCGCTTCTCAAAGTCGTCGCGCTCGAGCATCCGGGCAACATTGAAAGTGCTTGATAGCTCGATCATACCGCTAGCACCCAGGCGGTTGGTCCATTCGGAGTTAAACATCACCTTAGTTTTAGCGGGATTTAAAATTTTAAACACCTGCTGCTCGTAGGTTTTGGCGTTTTGAAGCACAACTTCGCGCGCTAGCTTTTTGCGAGTCTCGCTCTTACCCGTAGGATCGCCGATTTGAGCGGTAAAATCGCCGATTAGAAACTGCACGATCGCGCCGTGGTTTTGCAAAAATGCAAGCTTATTTAGCACGACGGCGTGTCCTAGGTGCAGATCCGCAGCAGTGGGATCCATGCCGATTTTGACGTAAAAGACCTCGCCGCTGTCGTAATAGCGCCTAATCAGCGCCTCGATCTGCTCTTCACCAATGATCTCCGCGACGCCGCGCTTAAAATTTTCCATAATGCCTTGAATGTCAGCCATTTGCTCTCCCTTATTTAGTTTTTATATACGTCCGTAAGTGATACGAAATCCACGATTTTAAAGCGGTTTTTGAGTTTATCTTTAATCTCCGTGGAGTCTAAATTTTCATTTAGCTCGATTATGATCTCAAAATAATCCGATGTCGTTTCGCTATTTTCGTTGAGGCTTATCGACACTAGATCGATCTCGAGCTTGACTAAATAGTTCAAAAACGTCGCCAGCGAGCCGCGCTTATTTTCTAAATTTAATATGATCTTGTAGCGGTGCGGCGCATTGCGCGTCCATTTTACGAAGATCATCTCATCGGTTTTGATTAGCTCGCTTGCACGTTCACACAGCTTATGATGCACCGTCACGCCGTGTCCGTTGCGAAAGCCGATGATGTCGTCGCCGCGCTTTGGGTTGCAGCAGTAATCAAACTCAACCTCGTCGATTTTAAAATTTGAATACACCACGATGTTGTCAAATTTTTGCTTCTCGATCTCATACTTGCTGCGAAATTTCATATTGAAAAATTTCTCTTTGAGCGGGTATTTTTTCAGCGCGTTTACGACATCTTTTAAAAATACCGAGTCATAGGCAGCTTTGCCGATCTTTTTGCTTAAATTTTCTTTTTCAAGCCAGCTTAGAATGCTCTCCTTGCTCGTCGTAAAGATCGCGCATAAAATTTTAATCGCTACTTCAAAATTTATATCTCTGATCTTTTGCTTGCAAAATGCCTTTATCGTTGCGCGAGCCTTGCCGGTTTTGACCGAGCTTAGCCAGCTGCAGCGATAGTGTGGCTCGCTTCCGGTTATGATATGAACGATGTCGCCGTTTTTTAGCTCCGTAAGAAGTGGCACCTTGACGCGATTTATAAAGGCCTCGGTTGCTTTTAAGCCCACTTGAGAGTGTATCTCGTAGGCGTAATCAAGCGCCGTAGCACCGCGCGGCAATGTAAAAATTCCGCCCTTTGGCGAATACACGGCGATATCTTCGACGTAGAGGCTGTCTTTAGCGTATTCGTAAAGATCCTCGGCGTTGGCGTCGTCCTCTTCCTGCATGCCGATGTCGTTTAGCCAATCAAGCTTCGGATTGATTGAGCCGCTATATTTATATTTCCAGTGCGCCGCAACGCCGAATTCTGCGGTATTGTGCATATCGAAGGTGCGGATCTGCACCTCTACGATCATGCTTTCATTAAAAACGGTCGTGTGGATCGTCTGATATCCGTTTTGTTTAGGAAGCGCGATATAATCCTTAAAGCGCGATATGAGCGGATTAAATTTAGTATGGATTATACCCAAAGCCAAGTAGCAATCCATCGGCTTTTGCACGATGATGCGGATAGCCAAAAGATCAAGCACTTCCTCGATCGAAATTCCTTTGCGCTGCATCTTTAAAAAGATCGAGTAGTAGTGTTTCATTCGCTTTTGGATCTCAAAGCTGCCCTCACTAAAGCCGTTTGAGAGCATATACTCTTTGATCTTTTCGCTAAATTTGCTCAAGCTCATCTGAAGCTGCTGCTTATGCTCCTCGACGTAATCGGCGATCGCAGAATACTCTTTAGGCATGACATATTTGAAGCTAAGGTCTTCAAGCACGTTTTTGATCGATGAAATTCCAAGCCTGTGCGCGATCGGCGCATAAACCAAAAGCGTCTCCTCGCCGATACGTTTTTGCTTATCTGGGCGAAGTGCGTCTAGGGTTAGCATATTGTGCAGCCTGTCGCAGAGCTTGACTACCAAAACGCGCTGATCGTTAATGGAGATCATTAACATCCTGCGGAAGGTAAGCGCGGTAGTTCGCAGCTTGGCGTTGCTATCGCCGGATGGGGCTAATTTATCCTCTCTAATGTTTACGATTTTAGTAAGCCCTTCTACGATTTTGGCTACTTCGTCGCCGAATCTTTGTCTAACCTGCTCGATGCTGTAATCTGTATCCTCTACTACGTCGTGTAGTAGCGCAGATATCACCATCGCGTCGTCTCCACCCATAAAAGATACGAAGCAAGCTACTAAAATCGGATGGATCGCATACGGCTCGCCGCTTTTGCGAAACTGCCCGTCATGCTGCGCGATGCATAAATTTATAGCATCTACTAGCAGCGGAGTTGGCTCTTTTAGATTATAAAGCAGCTGCTTGGCGCTTTGTATATCTTTGGTATCGACAACGTCTTCGATAAGACTTTCTAAGAAGTTATCATTAATCCTTGTCAACGATTCCATCTAATGCGATCTTACCTTCAGCTAGTTCTAAGATTGCTATATCGGCAAATTTCATCTTGCGAGTATCTACGTTATCTATCAGCGGCGGTTCGCCTGCAGCTAGCTGCTCGGCGCGTTTGCTTATCATCAAAGATAGCTTATATCTATCTCCGCCCGTTACTTTTAAAGCCTTGGCTACAATTTGTTCGGTTCTCATCAATTCTCCTTAAATTTAAAATTTTAGTTTTTTACGATCGAGCAGGAGCTTAGATCTCCGCCATCGACGATTTTGTATAAATTTCCGCTCTTGAACATATTGCACACGATGATTGGAAGCGCATTATCCTTAGCAAGCGCGATAGCCGTATCATCCATCACCCTGATGTTGTCGTGCAGGGCTTGATCGTAAGTGACTTTGGAAAGCAATTTGGCGTCTTTAAATTTTTGCGGATCCTTGTCGTAGATACCCATCACTTTGGTGGCTTTTATGATAGCGTCGGCTCCTATCTCGATCGCGCGGAGCGTACCTGCGGTATCGGTCGTGAAGAACGGATTTCCCGTGCCTGCGGCAAAGATCACGACGCGACCTTTTTCGAGGTGCCTTTTGGCGCGGCCGATGATGAAGGTCTCACAGATCGCTTCCATCTTTATCGCACTTTGCACGCGCACCTCCATGCCTGCGTATTCTAGCGCCTCTCTCATAGCGATTGCGTTGATGACGGTCGCTAGCATGCCCATATGAGCGCAGCTGGTGCGTTTGATGATACCGCTAGCTGCGGCGCTTACGCCTCTTATGATGTTGCCGCCGCCGATTACGATGCCTACTTCGATGCCGCCCTCCACGAGCTGCTTGATCTCTTTAGCGATAAATTTTAAAGTTTCGCTGTCGATCCCAAAGCCGTTCTCTCCCGCTAGCGCTTCACCCGAAAATTTTACGAGTATGCGATTGTATTTAGC
>CAUONQ010000019.1:0-10242 GCA_963456995.1 uncultured Campylobacter sp.
ATGTAGGGCACCAGCGCGCCCACGACGACGCTAAAGCTGCCGCGCTCGATCTGTAGCTGCCCAAAGGGATCGGCGCCGAATTTTACGTCGTAATCCGCGTGAATTTTATCAAAACACGCCCTTCCAAGCGCATTTAGCGCGGCGAGCGCGAGCGTCTTTTTAAGCGGCGCGGCGGAGCCTAGATCGCGCAGCAGATAGCGCACGCTTTTGCCTGCGATATTGCCCGAATCGGGCATCGCGCTTGCTTGCGAGGGGCAGCAAACGGCGCCCGATAGGGACTTTAGCGGCGTATAGCTAAGCCCGCACGCGCCTCCTTGCAGCTTCACGCCGCTAAAAAACAGCCCCGCGACCGCGCGCTCGATCTTAAGATCCAGCGCCTGGGCGCCTAAAATTTCTTTCGCACGCTCTAGCGTCTGATCTAAAATTTCGCTCATTTTCGCTCCTTTAATGTGGAATTTAGCGCCATTATAGCTTAAAATTTCGGCGCCCGTATTGATATAAATTTATTGATCGCGCGAGCGGCGACGTCCAAGCAGACGCGAGCTAAATTTAACGCAAGCGGCAGGCGCGAGATAAAATTTTATGTAGCGAGCGCGTATCGTTACGACTTGGAATTTTAAAAGCACGGCGCGGCTTTAAAATTTGAAACGTGCGGACAAACATGGAATTTTAAGCGATCGGGTAAATTTAAAATTTTAACGAGCGAGTGCAGCCTGGAATTTTTAAACTGAGGCGGTGCGGGCAAAGCGGCTGATACAAGCAAGCAGTGCGGGTGGGTCAAATTTAACGAGCAAGCCGATGCGAGCAGGCAATGCAAGCTAAATTCCATAAGAGTGGACGAGTGAGAGTTTGGGTGCGGGCGGGTCAAATTTCAATTAAGACGAATGAGCGCGAACTCTGGCAAATACGAGCAAATTTAATAATTGCGTGCGAACGCAAACTTGGACGCGAGCTAAATTTAACGAAAACAACAGCGGCGGGTAAAATTCAAGCCGCACGCGAATAAAATTTAAGCGGCGGGCCATATCTGCGACAAGTCGCGCCCGCTGCGGAGTTAAATTTTATTTCCTACCTGCCGCACGGCTAAATTTTATTTCATATCCGCCGTAGGGTTAAATTTTATTTCCGATCCATCGAGGGACTAAATTTCATTTTTCGATCCGCCGCGAGGCTAAATTTTATTTTCGGATAGAAGGATGTTGATGAGCGGATTTAGCAGCGTTTCGCCGCGCGCGGCGCACAGCACGATCTCGTCGTAGTAGTAGTCGCTCCTGCCGTAGTTGTGAAACTCATACGCTCCAAAGCCATATCCCATCGGCGTGATCTCTACGCGCGAGTACCAGGCGTCCTTGGCGATGATATATTTTTCGGTGTCTTGCGAATAAACCCACACCACGATCTCGTCCTTGTTTTTTTGCCGCATCAGCCACATGAAGACATTTGCGATGTCGTTGAAAAAATATGTATCGCCGTTTGGCATAACGGCCTGAGCGGTGTTGTACAGATCGTTTATCACCGTGCCGCTCTCATGGCATAGATATTTGCCGAATTCTATCTGCAGCGGCTGCTTATCGGTGTTGCCGTGGCGCACGGAAATTTTGGATTCGGCTATATCCATGGACGATATGAGCAGCCCCATCACGCAGGCGAGCAAAACCGCGGCAAAAATTTTCTTAATCATAGCAGCGCGCCCCGCACGAAGTAGTATTTGACGACATAGGCGCTGCAGATGAGCGCGTTTAGAATGAGCCAGAACGAGGAGTATTTAAGCAGGTGGGTGTAGGCGCGTTTAGTGATGAGCTCCGTTAAAAAGGGCACGATGCCGAAAAATATACCCAAAAACAGCGAGCCCCAGATCGCATAGCCGACGAAGTAATAATCCTTCAAAAGCATGCAATACGGGCATTTGTGATTGGGCTGCTCGTAAACGTAAAGCCCGAAAAAATAGGTGATCGCGTAGTATGCGACGAACAAAAAGAGCAAATTCAGAGCAAAGCTAGCCATCGACTGCTTTAAGAAATTTAAGATCAAAATGGCGCCCAATATCGCATAGAAAAAGGTCGCCAAAAGCGCTTGCGTGTAGCCGAACGGAAGCTTCGGCGCACGAAATACGACCGAGCAGCAAAACACCGGCACGCGCAGCGGGATATTGGTAAAAAATAGAATTTCTAAAATAAACTCCGCCAAAACGCCCGTAAAAAGGATGGTAAAAATCAGGTATTTGCGCTTTAGATAGGGAAATTTGCCCGCCTTAAGATCGAGGCTGTTTAAAATAAGCCAGAGCCCAAAGCCGAAGATCAGTAAAATTTTTAAAAGCAGCAGGATGTTGCCGTAGCGGTTCGAGCCCACGACGCCCGCGGAGCACATCGCACCCGGCACTACCGAAGAGAGCTCGTTTAAGCAGAGCGCGAAAAATATAAACAAAATGATCTTGCACGCTATCGTGAAGAACAAAATGGTGTTGATGAGATAGTTCCTTTTCTCCAGGGCGTATTGTAAATTTGAGGTGGCGTTAAAGTCCCAGTAGCGCATGATCCGCACGATGTGAAACTGCGAGATCGCCATCAGCGCTATTACGATCAGTTCCACGGCCAAAAATGCGATCACGCTACCCGATAAAAATACGCTCATGTAGAAATTTCTCCATCTTTTAAAAACACGTATCGATCTACGAAACTTAACTCGTCGAAGAGTATGTCGTGCGTCGCGATCAAAACGGTCTTTTTAAGCTCTTTGAGCTTTGAAAGCATCTCGATAAAACCGAGCGAGTTTTGTTTGTCTAAATTTGCCGTCGGCTCGTCGGCTAAGATGATCTGCGGCCTCATCACGAGCGCTCTTGCGATAGCGCAGCGCTGCTTCTCGCCGCCGCTAAGGCTGGAGACGATCTGATCTTTTTTATGCGCGATATTAGCGATCTGCATCGCTTCGTCTATGCGCGCGCCAAGCTCATCTCTGCTCAGCCGCTCAAGGCTAAGCGGCGCAAGGACGTTTTTATAGATGCTAAGCGCCTCAAGCAGATTGAAAGACTGAAAGATAAAGCCGATTTTTTTATGGCGATACGCGGAGCTTTCGATATCGGCGAGCTTAGAGACATTTGCGCCGTCCACCAAAACCTCGCCGCTGCTAGGCTTAGAAAGCGCGCCTATGATGGATAGAAGGGTGCTTTTGCCGCTGCCGCTAACTCCTTTTAAGATTACGATCTGCCCTTCCTCGACGCTTAAGCTTATATTTTTCAAAGCGCGAAATTCATTCGCCCTGCCCTCGTTGTAAATTTTGCAAAGCTGCTTGATCTCTATCTTACTCATTTGACCGCCTCGCTCATATCGCCTATAGCGATGCGCCAGGATGGGATGATGACGAACGCCAAAAACGGGATCACGCTAAAGACGAAGATCAAAAAGAGCATATTGAAATTTATCGCGGGTGTGAAAGTGATGAAATTTCGCAGCTCGCCGCCTAAAAATATATCGCGCAAAAGCGGCGCGTCTAGAACAAAAACATAAGCATAAGCGCCCGCGACGCCGAGCAGATAAGCGCTTAGCGAGACGATGAAATTTTGAATAAATTTCATCGCGATGATGTCCTTTATACAAAAGCCGATGCTGCGCAAGATCGCGATCTCCTTTTTCTTCTCGCCGTATGCGAGCGAAATTTGATTTTTCAGCAAGATAAAAAACGAGATCATCGCCACGGTGTAAAGCACCATAAAAATTCCGCCCTTGTAATAATACAGATGCCTCACTTCGGCTACCGCATCCTCGGCGCTAAGGGCTTGCGTGTTGGGATATAAATTTACGATCTTAAGCGCTACTTCGCTTACTTCGTTGGGGTTGGGCACGCTTACGTAGAGTTTGGTGTATTCGCCCTCCTTCAGGCTTAGGACTTCGCGCGCGGTGGCAGGGTTTAGATAGATCACGTCGTTTGAGACGATGCTGCTTTCGTGCGGCGAAATTTTATTAATCTTAATCGCGATTAGGCGCTGTTCGGTTAAGAAGTGAAACTCATCCTCGTAGTACCACTCGCCCATCGCCGCCTTTACCCCCTCGCCTATGATCATTTCGTTTTCGCTCAGGCTTTCGTCGCCTACGATATGAAACCAAACGCGCTTTTGAGCGAAGTAATACATCCCGTCCACGGCGCCCTGCACTTCGCTGACGCCCGCGATCTTAGAGACATCGTAGATATAGCCGTCGTGCATCAGGTCGCGTTTACCCGCGCGCAGAGCCTCTACTACGATGTCGGGTCTGAGCTTGATGACCTTTTCGAGATCGTTTTGAATGGAGCCCGAGATGAAAAGCACCGAGCTTAAAATAAAAACGATAAAGGCGAAGATCGCAAAGCTAAAGGAGTGATCGGCTCTGTCTTTTCGCAGCAGAGTTACGGAGTAGTCGATGAAGCTTTTACTTATCATAGACGAACTCCGCGTAGGCCTTGCTCTTAAAGCTGCTTGAGAGCCGCACGTCCTTTATCTCGCGTGCGAGCTTTTGTAGGCACTGCTCGCCCTTTGCGCGATCAAAGCTTACATAATGTACCGCAATGAGCGCGTAAAGGGCGGCAAAAAAGATCATTAAAGCGCAAATGAGCCTCATAGCCCTTCTATTACGCTCTCTTGAATTTCGTCAAATTTAAGCATCTTGCCTCCGTGATCTTTAGCGAAGGTCTTAGCCGCGCTCTCGCTCTCAAATGGAATGAGCTCGTCGCCCATCGGCCCTAAAACGTTGGAGCCGAGCACGAAAAAGGCGCTTTTAGCGTCGATCTTATGTAGCTTGTAGTAGTCGGTTACATAAATTTTATCAAAGCCCTTGCCCTTTTCGAAATAGTATTTCATTAGATCTTTCACGCCGTCGAAATACAGGTTCTCGCCGCCTTGAACCTCTATCATCGCCGCCCAGTTAGGGTTTTTGCCTACTAGCATGCCGCAGACCGGGCATTTAGCGCCCTCGGGCACGACGATCTTTTCAGCCTTTTTCGCTTTTGTATCTTTATCGCTGCTACCTAAATTTGCCGGCGCATCCCACAAATACAGCGCTGCGGCTTGTAGGTGTTTGTCGTACTCAGGCTCCTTGCTCGCGCCTTTTGCGTCGCAAACATTTTTGAGATGAGCTTTAAGCTCGGAGATGGCTTTGAAGCTTTTAGCATCCGTTTTAGCGCAGTTTGTTTCGTAAAATTCTTTACCGTGCGCGTAAACGCCGCCCTCACGCTTGGCTTTAATCATCTTATTATCGCCCTCAAAATCCTGCCCCGCAATCTCGTAGGCTTTGGCAAAGTTCACTATCTCGCCGCCGTTTTCGGCTTGGAACTCTTTTGCGTCGGCCTCGGTTGAGAAGGCGTATTTGCTATTGCGGCTCATCGTGCCTTTGACCTTGCTACCCACGACGTAAAAAGCTTTATTTACGTCGATTAAATTTAGATTTTTCGTATCGACGACCTGCGCATCGCTTGGAATTTTACCGCCCGTAATCTCGTACAAGCAGTGCAGAGAAGCTACTTGCTTGCCGTTTACAACATGGTTAGTTTTATAAAATTTTACCAGGCTCATTCCGCAAACGGCGCAGTATTCTTTGCCCTCTCCGCTTCCTACAAGCGTAGCTTTGCTTGGATCCACGCTTTGAAACATAGGCTTTGCCGGCTTATTAGCCCCGTCCATCGAGGCGCCGCAAACAAGCACAACAAGCGCTGCCGAAACTAAAAACGAACGTAAAATCATACTGTCTCCTTAAAAATTTGATGTTTTAAATTTACTTACTAATCGAGTTTAAAAATTCCAAATTCTCGCAGCCCATCTTGATGCCGCCCTCGCAGCTTTTTTTGAAAAACTCTTTTGCTTTGGCGTTATCGGACTTCACTCCTTTTCCTTCGGCATACATTATGGCTAGGTTATTGCAGCCGTCGAAGTGACCGAGGTTGCACGCCTTTTCATACTGCTGCTTTGCCTGCTTATAATCCTGGTCCACCCCCTGCCCGAAGGCGTATAGATAGCCTAGATTGTTGCAGCCGATGCCGATGTCGCCGCCGCAAGCCTTTTCGTAAAAAATTTTAGCCTTTGCGAAGCTTTGCTGCACGCCCTCGCCCTTCAGATACAGATAGCCCAGGTTGTTGCAGCCCATCATATCGCCGTAGGTGCAGGCTTTTTCATAAAGGCTTGCCGCCTTGGCGACATCCTTTGCGAGCCCCGCGCCGTTTGCGTATAAAAGCCCGAGCGAGGTGCAGCCTTCGTTATCTTTGCAGGCTTTTTCGTAATAAGCTGCGGCTTTGGTAAAATTTTGATCTGCGCCGTTGCCGCTTTCGTAGATATAGCCTAGATTGTTGCACGCAAGCGCAAATTTAGCGCCGCACGCCTTCTCGTAGAGGCTGATCGCTTTTTCGAAATTTTTCTCTACGTTGCCAGTGCCCTCAAAATACAAAACGGCTAGATTATAGCAGCCCGAAGCTTTATTTTCCAAACCGCACGCTCGCTCGTAAATTTCTGCGAGTTTTTTATGATCGCCGCTTTGCTGTGCCTGAATGCCCTCGCTGATAAAGCCCGCATTTGCCGCGGCAGCCAAAATCAGCGCTATTAGAAATTTTTTCAAATTTACTCCTTCATATCGTTTTTACGTCCCTGCCTCTGAAAGCAAGAGCGATTATTAAAAATACCGTCGCTATTATACAATAAAACGGCGCGGGTATCTGCGGCGCATCTCCCGTGGCATAAGAGTGCATGCCGGTGAGGTAGAAATTTACGCCGAAATAGGTCATTATGATCGAGCTATACGCAAGCGTCGAACTCACGCAATAAACATAGATCGAGCCGAGCTTCGGGATAAATTTTAGATGTAGCACGATCGCATAGACGATGATCGAGACATACGACCAAGTCTCTTTGCTATCCCAGCCCCAGTATCGCCCCCAGCTCTCATTCGCCCATACGCCGCCGAAGAAATTTCCGAGCGTCAGCATCGAAAGCCCCACGATGAGGCTGATCTCGTTGATAGCCGTTATATATCTGATCTGAGCGTTAAGCCGCTCGCGATTGGTGCCGTTTTTAAGCGCCATCAAAACAAGAGCCAAAAGCCCAAGCAGACAGCTAAGCCCTAAAAATCCGTAGCTAGCCGTGATAATAGATACGTGGATGCTAAGCCAATACGATTTTAGCACCGGCACGAGATTGGTAATCTGCGGATTTACGAAGCTCATATGCGCTACTAGCATTACGATGCTAGCTAGCAAGCAGCTTGCGCTTAGCGTAAGCAGGGACTTTCTAAAAAATATGATCCCCGCAAGCGCCGCCGACCAGCCGATGTAGATCATCGATTCATAACTATCGCTCCACGGCGCGTGAGCTGCGACGTACCAGCGCAACGCAAGCGCGAGAGTATGCGCCGTAAAGCTTGTGGCAAAGGCAGCGAATAAAATTTTTTGCACGAGCGCGAAGCGCTTACCGCAAAGCGCGCCCAAAAGCGCTAAAACAAGAGCTATGCCGCCTAGGATCATATAGCAATAAACTAGCTTTTTAAAAACCGAAGCTTTGTTGTAAAACACCTCGGCCTTGACGCGACTAACGCTTGGAAGAATAGCCGCCGAGGTAGCCCTTTGGTAGTTTTTTAGCTCCGCAAGTGCGGCGTCCGCTTTAGCCCAATCATTATCCGAAATTCCATCTTGCAGGCCGTTTAGATAGTCATTTAGCACGCCTTTGATCTGCGGCGCGATCCTATAATCCGCAAAGGCGTCGTTCGGCGAGAGCCACGCGTTTTGCGGGTCGTTCGGCACGGGGATAAATTTAAAAAACACCCCTCTGAAAGTCAGATACGCGATATTTAGCCGCTCGTCGAATTTAATCAGCTCGTTATCAAGCATGCCGCGGCGCGAGGCGCTTTTTTCATTCGCCTCGTCCAGGGCGTGGGCGAGCTTGTAGTTGCCGTTTTCATCAAAGACCGAATTGAAGCTCGCATATCGCTCCTGCGGCGCTAAGCCCAGCATCTTTTTGATCTCGTCGTTTTTGATCTTAATGATCTTTTGATCGCGCCAAAACGCGGGATTTAGGCTCATTCCTAGGATCATCTGCTCGGCGCTTAAGCCGTAAAGCCCCTCCGTGCCTGAAATTTTATTTACGATCTCGCTTGCTTCGGTGCTAAGCGGTTTGATCCTGCCCATGTAATCTTGCACTAAAAGCTCCGCGAACGCGCCGTTTGCGTGAACGCGCGAGTTGACTTTAAGGTTTGCTAGATAGTTTTCATCCGCGGCGCGAAGCTCAATGCTGAAAAAAAGCGGCGCGATCAAAAGAAGCGCGGCGGGTGCGTTATTTTTGATAAATTTAGCTAGCTTTTTAAACCTACTGCCCGCGGTAAAAAGATTGCCGATAAATCCGACGCAAAGCAAAAAATAGCCGAAATAAGTGGGGATTTTACCAGGATCGCGGTTAAGCTCTAGCACCGTGCCCAGCTCGTCGGTATCGTAGGAGGATTGAAAGAGCTTAAAACCGTCGAAGCTTAGCGGGTGGTTCATATAAATTTCATGCTCCCCCACGCTCTTGCCCTCTTTTAAAATTTCAACGTCGCTGGCGTAGGATGACGGGCTTTGCGAGCCCGGGTAGCGCTCGAGCTTAAATTTCAAAAGCTTTACCGCAAACGGAAGCTCTATGAGTTTCGAGCCCCAGCTTAGCATTATCTCCTCGCCGTCAAAGTTTAAAATTTTAGGCTCACCCAGCCAGCCCGCGCCGCCGCGCAGCTGCGCTTCTTGCTCGCTTCCGCCCTCAAAGCCCGCCTTTACCGCAAGCGTGCCCTGCTCGCCTTTGGGTGCGGGTTTGTAGGAGCTAAATTTGACGGTGAAGTTTTTAGAATTTATACTTTGCGTGAAGCTAAAATCGTTATCGCCGATCTGAGACAGATTTAGCGGATGCTCAAACAGCGCGTCTTGCGTGCGGATTTGCAAGTATGGTTTGACGCTTACCATCTCGCTTTCGCTCTCGCCCGCCCTTACGTGCAGCACGCCCTCGGTGCCGAAATAGCGCGTCAGCGCCGCGCCGATAAAGATGACGATAAAAGCAGCGTGAAGTACGAAGGAGCCGAAGCGGCGCCACATTTTGATTTTTATGATTATGCCTAGCAGGCTCAGCGTCGCCGTACCCATGACGCACTCATACCAGCGCGCCTCATAGACTAAAATTTTAGCAGTTTGCGTATCGTAAATGCTCTCTAAAAAGGTCGCGACGCCGGCACCTGTGGCTAGAATAAAAAGGAGGCAGAGCGCGAACTTGTAAGAGATGAAAAATTTTAATATTTTTAGCGCGCTCATTAACCCTCCGCAGTTTTACATTATTATATCGTAAGTTTGTCCCGCGTATAGTATAAACATTCTAAGAAGTAATACTCCGACCACGCTGGCAAGCGCGCTAACGTAGAACGCAAACGCGGTGTGAGCGATCTTTTTGCCCAGTGCGAAATTTAAAACGAGCGGTACGCAAAAGCCTACGCCCACGACGCCTAGCCAAAATAGCTGAGCGTAAACGCCTTCGCTAAAGGCGACGCTGGCGGCTTTTTGCACGTCGCTTCCGGTGATGAGCGAGACGAAAATCATGCCGATTAGTAAAATTTCCATCGCTAAAACCGGCCACTCGACCGCGTGTAAGGTTTTTAGATCGCCTCCGTGCGGGTCGGCTTTAAAGAAAAGCGCGGCTATTAGGCTTGAGCCCGCAATACCCGCCGATAAGCCCGACGCCACGAAAAGCGCAGGCAAAACGGCGGTATTTAGCAAAGGAAAGCGCACGAGCACCGAGATCAAAAATCCCGTATAAGCGCAGATCGCGACCGCAAAAACAAGCGTAAGCGCAAGAAGCAGCGGGCGAAGCGCGTTTAAAATTTTCATTACGAGCGCAAAAATCCCTTTTAAAAAAGTAAGTCTGCGCGATAAAAATCCGCTCAAATCCGCCTCAAACGCATAAAGGCAGGCTACGAAGGTAAGCGGGATATAGACGCAAAGCGCCGCCACGCCCACGGACATAACCGATGTGAAGTTATAATTAATCAAAATTTTCCAGAAAAGTAGCGGCCTCTCAAGGTCGGCTACCAGACAAACCATACCCAGAAGTATCGTGACGAAAGATAGCAATGACGCAGCTTTAAATAGCGGCGTGCTTTCGGTCTGTTTTTTGTAAAGCTTAACGAGGATCGCGACTACCAAAGCGCCGCCGCTCATACCCGCTAGCAAAAGATAGACCGCGATCGGCCAGCCCCATTCAACGCCGTGCGAGAAGGTCGCAGTAAA
>CAUONQ010000020.1:0-10160 GCA_963456995.1 uncultured Campylobacter sp.
TAAGATCTTACTGCATCCCTCGCGCTCGGCATGCATCTCCACGCCCTCGGATTTTAAACACTCCTCCATCAGCTCGCAACCTTTTAGCGTCATACGGACGTTGTAGATCATCTTAGGATCAAGCTGGCACGCCATTATGTTTATGTGCGTACCGAAAAATTTATTCACTAGCAGCGCTCCGTGTATGCGCTCGGCTAGCTCCTCGCCGCCGCCAATAGGGAAAAATATCTTTTTAAGCTGCATCTTTACGCTCCTATTAAAATTTTAAGCTAATTCCAGTGAAATTTTAGTGCCTTTCTGATCGGTCACGCGCACTCGTACCACGTCGCCCGCCTTGTAAGGCGTCGTGATAAATTTAGCGCGCAGCAATCCGTCCACGCCGTCTCGCAGCGAGATGAAGGTGCCGAAATCCAGCACGCTTTGTACCACACCATCAAACTCCTCGCCGATCTTAAATTTTACCTCTTTACGTTCACCGCGCGGCTTGCGAAAATCGCGAGAATTTGAGACTATCGATAAAATTTTCTCTTTCGCGCCCGATACGCCGCTAGCTTTGGCGCCTTGGATCTTGACCTCGCCCTTTTCGCGATCCAGATCGATATTTACGCCGAAGCTTTCGGTGATCTCTTTGATGACCTTACCGCCCTGACCGATGATGTCGGGGATTTTGCTCGCCTCGACGCTAAAAATTTCAAGCTTCGGAAGCACGTCCTCGTTTATAACGATCGCCGTATCTGCCTGCTCCATAAGGCCCAAAATATGCGCGCGAGCCTGCTTTGCCTGCGCGAGAGCCTCTTTTAGAACCTCCAGGCTGATGCCACCGAGCTTGATATCCATCTGAAGCGCGGTGATACCCTCATAGGTGCCCGCGACCTTGAAATCCATATCGCCGTCGTGATCCTCAAGCCCCATTATGTCGGTTAACACGGCGTGTTTTTCGCCCTCAAAAATTAAGCCCATAGCGACGCCCGCAACGAGCTTTAGCGTAGGTACGCCCGCCGCCCGAAGAGATAGCGCGCCGCCGCAGACCGAAGCCATCGAGCTTGAGCCGTTACTCTCTAAAATTTCGCTCACTACGCGGATAGACTGCGGCGAGTTTAGATCGATACTCGGATATAGCGCTCTTTTGGCTAAATTTCCATGTCCCAGCTCGCGTCTGCCGGGACTTTTGAGCGGGCTTGCTTCGCCGACGCAAAAGCCCGGGAAGTTGTAGTTAAACATAAATCTATCGCTGATCGGCTCGAGCTGCGTTAGGCTGTCGCTTAGCTGCGCGTCGCTATCGCCGCCCAGCGTGGTGACGACCAAAGCTTGCGTCTGTCCGCGCGTAAATAGGCAGCTTCCATGCGCGCACGGCAGGATATTGGTCTCGATACTGATCGGGCGCACCTCATCAAGCGCGCGTCCGTCGGCTCTGCGGTAATCCTCGATGATCTGCGTGCGGATGATGCCGCGCTTATACTTGCCGATGACGCTGGAGATCACCTCTTTGCTCCACTCGTTTTGCGCCGCGACTTCGGTCGCTAAAATTTGATCTACGATTTTGTTTAGTTCGGTAGCGCGCTCGCTCTTTGCCATCTGATTGATCGCCGCTTTGACGGCGTCTTTGTAGTTCGCGTCGATGAAATCCGCGATATCCTCATCCTCGATCTCGGGCTTGTACTCCAGGCTTGCGTCCGGTTTTTTAAGCGGCAAAAAGGCCTCTTCGTAGGCGCCCGAGCCCGCACTTATCGCCTTTGCGGCAAAATCGATCGCATCTACCATCAGATCTTCGCCAAATTCATTCATCTGTTGCGCACCGCCTCTAATCTGCGGCAGAGAGCGCATCTCGATCATCAAAAGCTCATCGCCGACGCCAGCTACGTAAAGATCGAGCGCGCTAGCTTTAAGCGCGGAGTTGCTAGGATTTAAGATGAAATTTCCGTTTTGATAGCCTATGCGCACGCCGCAAACCGGCGCTTTAATCGGGATGTCGCTAAGATACAGCGCCGCAGACGCCGCATTAAGAGCTACGACTTGCAGATCGACCTCCGGATCTGCCGATAGCACGTAAACTACGATCTGCGTCGGATATGCATAGCCCTTTGGAAAGAGCGGGCGCAGCGAGCGGTCTATGATGCGGCTGGTAAGTGTCTCAAAATCGCCCGGCTTGGTCTCGCGCTTGATGTAGCCTCCGGGGATTCTGCCTGCTGCGTACATCTTTTCGATATATTGCACGGTAAGGGGTAAAAAGTCCTCCTGTACCTGCGTCTCTTCGCGCGCTACGGTAGCGAGCACGACGGTATTTTTCACACGCAAAAGCGCCGCACCCGCGGCTTGCTTTGCGACCTTATTGATATCGAAAATTTCGGTATTGCCATTTACTTCAATTTTGCACTGCATTAATTTTCTCCTTATTTTTGTTAGTCTCGTGAAACGGCAGATAAAGCGGGCATTTGTTTAAAATTTGCATTATCTCCTCCGCGCTTGAGAGCGTTTTTTCTTTGTAATAAAAATCCACATTCACAAAGTCTCTGATCTTGTGAACGGCATAAATTCCATCTACTAGCATGGCGATCTCGTCTGCATTATCGCTGCCGATAACGGGCGTGGCGTAAAAGATCGCTTTGGCGTTTAAGCTTACGAGCGTCTTTATGCAAGTAAGTGCGGTCAGCCCGCTCTCACACCCCTCATCTACCAAGATGATGTTTTTTTTCTCTAAATTTCCCAAAAGCTCGCCCTTGCGAAATTTATACATGTTTTTTAAAATTTTCTCCTCATAAAGTCTGTTTGCCTGCCCGTAAACGTAATCCAGGCTGATGCCGAAGCTTCGCACGAGCTCATCCACCATCACGATCTCTTGGGTTTCGCTTACGCACGCGATCGCGCACTCAGGATTATTTGGCGCTAAAACAGGCTCAGTAAATAAAAACTCATAAGCAAGCCCCAGCTTTAGAGCAAGATGGTTTGCGATAGGAAGCGACTCCAGGGACTGGGCGATTATTAGAAAATTTTCGTTTTTGATCACGGTAGCGGGTAAAATTTCTGCGAGTTTCATCGCGGCATCGATTTGGTTTTCAAACATCAGCTCAGCTCTAGGCGTCATTATTTTTCGCTTCCGTATTCGCTATTTACCGAAAAATCATACCCTACTCCGCCGAACGGATAGAAATTTACGAGAAAGTAAATTCCGCGCTCCTTGCTTGCTTTGCTGTAGCCCGTCGTACTGGTATTTTTAGGCTCGATATCCTCTTGATACACAAAAGAGTAATTCCAGCATTTGCGCGTATGAGAAAGTCCCACGCGCCACATTTTAGAATAAGATCGCTCCAAGTCGTAATCCCAACGCCCAAAAATTTTATTATTCCTAGGCAAATTTATCGAAGCATTTACGATGCCGTAGTTATCTTTCGTATAGCGTTTAGGCTCCATGCTTAGCTTTTCGTATTCGTAAGCGTGACTAAGTCCAAAGCTAAAATCGTCGTTGGAGTAGTTGGCATAGGTATAGACCTTATCGAAGCTTTTATATTTATGCGAGTAGGTAAAGCGGTTTCCGATATTTAGCCCATTTGCAAAATACGCATCTATGCGGTGTTCTAAATCGTCGAACTCATGATCGTCGAAGTCATATCGCTGCTTGACGCTATGGCGTAAGAATTTACGTCCGTCTTCATTATAGAAAAACTGCGTCATACTTAAAGCTGCATTTTCGTGGGTGTATTCGTCACTAAGCTCGCTTAAGAAGTTATCCTCCCAATAAAGCGAGTCTTGCAAGTTGCCCAGCCGCGAACGATCTACTGCGCCGCGAGCAAGGTCGTATTTATACTGATGATACTTTAAAATTCTATCCTCGATGTCGCCTTGCTGCCATCCGGGAATTCTAAAATCCGCCCTCCAGCTCATAGTGTGATACAAGCTATCGTAAGCCCTGGCTACGTCGGTGTAGAGCGAAAGCTCGGTGTATTGATTAGCGTAGAAAGTGCTTTTATCCTCGCCAAGATCACCGTTTGCGTAGTAGAATTTATCGTGCCAATCGATATTAGTCATATACACTCGCTCGGTAAAGGCGAAATTTAAATAATCCGCCAGTAGCGGCGTGCTTATACTAATCGGTACGTCAAACTCGTATTGGCGAGCAGTCGCGCCCTCCCATCTGGTGTAATTACGCGCTTTTGCATCAAGCGAATAGATCAAATTTGGCAGCCCCAAATCGTTGCTAAATTTATGATACTGCAGCGTCGGAAGCTCCTGGACGGTATCTTCGTTGCGGAAGGTATTATCGGCGTTTAGCTTGCTCGTATCGATGTAGTAGCGTCCGTAAGCGCCGAAATAATGCTCGTCACCGGTCAAATAATAATTCAGCCGCGAAGTTACGAGCGAATTATCCGCATCGTCGCTAAGGCCGCCCTTTTGCTTGAGATCGTAATACTCCAAATCGTTTAACTGCGTAAAATCGATCCATAAATTTTCGCGCAGATCGCCGTCTAGCAAATAGGTCGCAAGCTTGCTGCGATCGTATTGCACTTCAAAGCCGTGGTGGCGCTCGTTTTTATATTCGAGGCGTTTTTGCGCCCGCGAGAAGTTATCGAAAACTCCACCTCTAATCTCGCCGTAAGAATACGGCGACTCCGTAAATCGAAATGTTCCGTATACGCCAAAACCCCTTCTGCTGCGCACCTGCGGATCGAGCTGAAAATCCCAGCTATCGTAAGGCGCGAAATAGATCGGCTGCTTATAATAGATCCCTTCCTTGTTGATGTAACCAGCCTCGGGAGGCAGTAAGCCCGTGCGGCGCGTGCGATCAGTCGGGAAGCCGAAATACGGCAGATATAACACCGGCACGTCGCCCACGTAAAATCTCGGATTGAAAAGATGGAGGAATTTGCTCTCTTTATTGAGCATGCCGCTACTAAATTTAATCCGCCAATCGGGATCGGTAACGTTGCAACTAGATACGCTGGAGCCCTCCACGCGGTAATATTCGCTGTCGCTGCAGCTAGCGTCGTTTTGCATCCAAAGCTCGGAGTCCTTATCCATCATAAAATTTACGTCGGCTTGCTGCTTATCGTTTTTCAGATCGATTTTGACGTGCTGGGCGCGCGTAGTCTCGCTGCTACCGCGCATCGCATTGACGTTACCAAAAAGCTCGATGATGCCGTTTTGTTCGTCGTATGTAGCGCGATCGGCGGTGATGAAGTAATCCTGCGAATACACCGTTACATTGCCGCTCGCCTCCGTCAAAAAGCCGTTTTTCTCGACATTATCTGCTATAAGCTCGACGTCTTGGACCTTTGCGCTCGCACTACTTGCTAAAAGAGCGCTAAAACTAAGCGCTAGAATTTTAAATTTTTTACTCTTTTTCAATCTCTACCACCAATGTTTTCGCCGCCATATCATGCAGGCTCTGACGCGAGTTTGTAAAAAGCGCCACCAAAAATCCCATATAAAAGATCATCTCGCTTATCAACCTAACCGCCGCACGGATCGCTGCAGTAGCGATATCCATGTCGTCGCCGCCAGCGCGGACGCAATAAATTTTGACCACAAGCTTGCCTAGCGTCGCGCCGTATAGATAGACAAAAATCGCCTGATATAAAAATTTTATTATCGCATAATGCAAAATGAATTTTGACGCGATCTTTTGTACCTCAAGATTGCTTCCGCTCTGCGCCGCTGCGACAAGCTCTGGCTCGTCGATAGCAAACAGCACAACCACAAAAAGCGTTACGCTCACCGCTTCGTCGATACTAAACGCAATTACGCGCTTGCTAAGCGGAGCGACGATCAAATTTTATCTCTTAAGGCTTGGTGCGCGATATCGCGCCTATACTGCGCGCCGCTAAATTTTATATTTTCGCACAGCGCGTAAGCCGCATCGCGCGCCTGCTTTAGGCTCTGTGCGACGCCCACGCTTACCAAAACGCGCCCGCCGCTAGCGTAAATTTGCCCGTCCCGCTCGCTCACGCCTGCATAGCAGATATGCACTCCCGCGGGAATTTCGCCGATCTCGATCAAAGCAGGCTGCGAAGAGCCGTAAGGGTAGCGCTCGCTAGCCATTACGACGCCCACCGCAAATCGCTCTTTTAAGCTTATGCTACTTAGCTTGCCTACGGCGGCGTTGTATAAAATTTCGCTCAAATTTCCGTCAATTAGCGGCATCAAAACCTCGCACTCCGGATCGCCGAAACGGACGTTGTACTCCAGCACGTAAGGCTCGCCGCCCACGATCATAAGCCCCACGAACAGCACGCCGCAAAAGGGCGCGCCCTGCTGCTTCATCCCTTTTAGCGTGGGTGCTACGATCTCGCTCTGCACTCTTTTTATCAGCGCGGCATCCGCTAGCGGGCTTGGCGCATAAGCTCCCATGCCGCCGGTGTTCGGGCCTAGATCGCCGTCAAGCAATTTTTTATGATCCTGCGCTACGGGCAGACTTACGAAATTCTCCCCGTCGCAGATCGCAAAAAAGCTCAGCTCGAAGCCCTCTAAAAACTCCTCCACGACGACTCGCTTGCCGGCTTCGCCGAAGCTTTCGCCGCTTAGCATATCCGCAGCGGCTTTTTTAGCTTCATCTTTGGAATTTGCGATGATGACGCCCTTGCCCGCGCACAGGCCGTCCACTTTGACCACGACGCGGCCGTTTAGGGTGTCTATAAATTTTGAAATTTCGGATAGATCGTCGCTGCTTAGAAATTTTGCGGTTTTAATATGATTTCGCGCCAGAAAGTCCTTCATATAGGCTTTAGAGCCCTCAAGCTTCGCCGCAGCGGCGCTAGGGCCGAATATCACGAGGCCTTGCGCTTTGAAAATATCCACGATACCTTTTGTAAGCGGTTCTTCGGCGCCTACGACGGTAAGGGCTACGTCGTTGTTTTTGGCAAAGAGCGCGAGTTCATTAAAATCTTTTAAATCTAAATTTTTACCGAGCGCCTTTGTAGCGCCGTTTCCCGGAGCAAAATACAGATTTAAAACGTTTTTATCCTCGCGAAGTCTTAGCCCGATCGCGTATTCTCTACCGCCGCCGCCGATTATTAGGATATTCAATGAAGCCTCCGTAACGTAAAAAACCCAAGTGAGCGTTGCGTAAAAAGAATCGGCTCAAACAAAGCCAATCTTGCAACTAGGAAAAATCTCTAGGTCGCAACCCGTAACTTTAAAAAAGCTCGAGCCGAGCCGCGTCACACGGACCTCTCACGTCGTCGCTTATACAAATATGTTGAACCCTCATATAAAACGCTCTCGCTTCACCCAGGCTTGGGCAAAATTATAGTCAAAATTTGCTTAAACTATGGCAAAAGCGCCAGATCGACGCAGGATTTTATCGACATTCTTTCGCAGATTATCGGCTCGCAAAACTCGCTCAAAACGCTCGCCGTCGTCTTGCCGATACAGATCACCTTGTAGCTCCCGTCCCAGCCGAAATTTGCGGTAAATCCGCGCACGTTTTTAGGCGAGGTAAAAATCAGCGTGCTGCCTTGCGGCGGCTTTGCGGCGGCAGGCAGGCTAAGGACGCAATTTTCGTAGGCGATCATGCTTTGCAACCGCACGCCGGCGCTAGACAGGATCTGCTCCAGCTTCGATACCGTCTGCCTCGCGCGCAGATACAGCGCGTCTCTGCCCCTTAGAAGCGGCGCGATCTCAGCGGCAAACTCATTTCCGTGCCCGTGCTGCGCCGTATAGATATCGCGAAATCCAAACTCGCGCGCAGCCGCAGCGCACGGCTCGCCGATAGCGTAAACGGGCGTATCTGAATCAGGCAAAATTTCATTAAATTTTATCGCCGCCACCGCATTTTTGGAGGTAAAAATTAGCGCGCCCATCTGCGCAGGCAGGCTAAATTTGAGAAATTTTATCTCGCAGACCGCAAGCCGCCTCACCTGCGGATGATCAAATCTCGTATTAGACACCAAATATATCAAAACGCCCTCCATGTTTAATTTTGCTTTGATTCAGCCTCACTCCTACCTCCACGACGCGCAGAAACGAAAAAAATGCCGCTTCATTTGCTTCGATTAAGCTTCGCTCGGCCTTATCGATACGCGTACGCCGCTTAGCGCTCAAATTTGCTTTGATCAAATTCTACTCTCGAAAAATCCGATCTGCCGCCATTGATGTTTGAGTTTAGATTCAATTCTACTCCGCACCGCCCTTTTTGCCTGGGCAAAGCCGCCCGTCTGACCTGCCTACGCTTATTTGGCCGCGCTTAAGCAACCTAGCGGCGGCACGCTTTTTTAAAATTTTATCTCACGCCTAAATTTGCGACAAATATTCCACTTTGCGCCGGCTCAGTCTTTTAAATTTAATTTTATAACCTCAAGCGCCTGCTCTAAAGCTAGTTTAGGGCGCGCTATCATTTTTAAATTTGCGCAGTAATTACCCGCGGCGGATACTTAAAACACCGCCACAAAACTCGCTCCACACACGGCAGACATACTAACCTTATTTAGCCATGAACGGCGGCACAGATCGTGAGGTTTGCTGCAATTGTAAAATTTAAAGACACGACTGCGAAATTTCAAAACGGTAGCTATTAAATTTTAAAATTTCGCCGCTTTAGCCCTCCAATTTCGATATCGAGTCCTATCCGTCTATTTCGCAGGTCGCAAGCGGTACCGCCTCGCCCAAACTTAGCACTAAATTTTGCCCGAGCCTCCGTGCGGTATTTAGCCTTTCAGCCACTCGTTTAAAATTTCAATCTGCGCCGCCACGCTCTCATTTGCCGTACCGCCCTGCGACTTGCGTGCCTCTTTAGAGGCGTTTAGATCAAGAAATTTAACCGCATCGCCGCCTAAGCTTTCATCCACGCTTGCAAGCTGCTGCGCATTTAGCTCGCTAAGATCTAGGCCCAAATTCTCCGCATACGCCACGGCCTTGCCCGTGATGAAGTGTGCCTGCCTAAACGGCACGTTTTTCTCCCGCACGAGATAATCCGCCAGATCAGTTGCCGTGAGGTGCCCGCGGCGCGTCATTGCTAGCATATTTTGCTCGTTAAATTTAGCCGTTTTTAGCATCTGTTTTAAAATTTCAAGGCTCGCAAGCGCGGTGGCGACGCTGTCAAAAACGCCCTCCTTGTCCTCCTGCATGTCCTTGTTATATGCTAGCGGCAAGCCCTTCATCACCGTTAGCAGCGCGACGAGATTTCCGTTTACGCGCCCCGTTTTGCCCCGTATGAGCTCGGCGACGTCGGGGTTTTTCTTCTGCGGCATGATCGAGCTGCCCGTGCTGTACGCGTCGCTGATTGTGATAAAGGCGAACTCCTGCGAGCTCCACAAGATGAGCTCCTCGCACAGGCGCGACGCATGCGTCATCAGCACGCTTACGTTAAACAAAATCTCCAGCGCGAAATCGCGGTCGCTGACGCTATCCATCGCGTTTGGCGTCACTCCCGCAAAGCCGAGCTGCTGCGCGACGAGCTCGCGGTTTATCGGATGCGGCGTGCCCGCAAGCGCGGCGGAGCCTAGCGGACAGAGATTATTTCGCTCGCGCGAGCTCGTAAAGCGCTCGTAGTCGCGGCGAAACATAAACGCGTAAGCCAGCAAATGATACGCAAGGCTCACGGGCTGAGCGTGCTGAAGGTGCGTGTAGCCTGGCATCAGAGTGTCTGCGTGCTCGCTTGCTATATCTCGCAGAGCCGCGACTAGCTCGCGAGTTTTTTCGGCAACCTGAACGCCGCTTTTAAGTACGTATAGGCGAAAATCAAGCGCGACCTGATCATTTCTGCTGCGCGCCGTGTGCAGCCTACCGCCAAGATCGCTTCCGATGAGCTCGCTCAGGCGCTTTTCGACCGCCATGTGGATGTCCTCGTCGGCGGTTTTAAACTCAAATTTTCCGCTTTTTATCTCCTCAAACCCGGCGTCAAGCCCCGCGACGATCTTTTCGCTCTCCTCAGGCTTTAAAATCCCGCAAGCGCCGAGCATTCTTGCGTGCGCCTTGCTGCCCGCGATGTCCTCCTGCCAAAGCGCCCTATCAAAGCCGATCGAGGCGTTAAACTCCTCCAAAAGCGCCGAACTCGCCTCGCTAAAGCGCCCCTCCCACATTTTTTTCACGCTCGCTCCTTCGTTTAAATTTTCGGTGATTTTATAAAATTTAAGCTAAAATAGCGCAAAATTTCGGCCTTTTGAAAGGAAAAACGATGATAGAGATGTTTTTATGCTCCTATTTTGCGGGCGCGGCGACGCTTTTTGAGG
>CAUONQ010000021.1:0-10034 GCA_963456995.1 uncultured Campylobacter sp.
GGCTTAATATAAATTCGCAACAAATCAAATTAATTTCTTACATGCAGCATTTTTAAATTTCATTTAAGGATTTGCCGCTAACATTGCTCGTAATTTTTTACAAGGAGAAACAATGGCAATCAGTGCTAGAAATCAGCTTCACGTCGTAATCAGCGACGTAAAAATAGGTGCGGTAAATTCGCTAATCACAGCTAAAACCAGAGGCGGCGACGTGCTAAAAGCGACCGTTACGGTCGATTCTGAAAAAACTTTGGATTTAAAAGCAGGCAAAGAGGCGGTATTTTTATTCAAAGCCCCGAATGTCATCATTTCAAAGGGAGAAAATGATCTTCGTCTAAGTGCTGCAAATCAACTAAAAGGCAAAATCACCGCCGTTAAAGAGGGCGCAATCAATGCTGAAATCGATGTCAGAACCGCAGGCGGCGAAAATTTAAGCGCGATCGTCACAAACAGCTCCGTTAAAAATTTGGCGCTAGCAGTCGGCGACGAAGTAACCGCGATCATAAAAGCTACTCAAATCATCGTCGGTGTAAAATAATCAGGCGTAACGGTGCGTGCGACAGCAATGCACACGCTTTAAACATCGCAAAATCAAGGAGTGAAATTTTATAAATTTCGCTCCTTATTCAAAAATCTCTTTTAATAAATCAAATTTCATAACAGCTCAAATCGTGCCGCAAGCGGTCTTTTCTCTCATACGCATAGATACGCTCCGTGCGACATCTAGCCCCAATCACACCAAGAACGGTCTTGCCCTATTTTACCGCGACGCGCGTTTCGCGCAAGCTTTGCATCCATTCGTCGGGCAAGCCCATTCGCACGAGATATTTATGAAACGCAGACCCCCTCTTCACTCTGCCTGCTCGCTTATAGCAATGCGCTTTCATATTTTACGCGCTCGCTACGGCGCTACTTTGCTCGGTAGTGACCAATCCTCGCGTAGATGTCCACACCAAGAGTGAACCGATCTAGATTATAGCAGCACGCACTAACCGCGCCCGCCGATAGATAGCAGCACGGACAGATCATCGAACCGATCGCCTTGCCCTAAACCCGAGCGTTTTTTGAGCTTTTACCGATCGGCTCGTTAAAAGGCGTAGATTCCGCAAATAAAATCATTCTCGTAAAATTTCGGCTCGTAGCCGCGGGTAGCGGGCATTTGCTTTGCTAAATTTGATACTCGCCGGGGCTCAACTCGCCTCGTAAAAGTTTGCCAAAGCGTGCGGCTGCGGCATCTACGGCATCGTCGCCAAACTCGCCGGGCTCAAACCCGCTACTGATAAACGGCACGACAAACTCCATCCCGCAGTAGTTTGCCGCGATCTTAAGCGGAGTTAAAATTTCATCCATGCTATAGCCGATCGCGCCCTGTTTGGAGTATTCGCTAAGCGGCGTACTAGCGCTTAGCGCGAGCTGCAGAACCTTGCCCTTAAGCGCGCCGGAGCCCACCAGCTCGTGCGAAAAGACGATATCGATATAGGCTTTTAGCATAGGCGGCACGTTTAGCCAGTACATCGGGTACAAAAATACGATGCGATCCGCGCCGCGTAGCGCGTCTTGCTCTGTGCGAGCGTCGATGCGCGCAGTATCAGTGCCGTAAAGTCCCTCCAAATGACGCACCTCTACGCCGGCAGCGCCCTTTGCGACCTGCGATAGGGCTTTGTTCACGCGCGAAGCGGCGAAATTGGGATGCGATAAGATCACGAGCGTTTTCATGTTGTATCCTTTGTTAAAATTTGCAGAATCATATCGTTAAAAAGCTAAAAGTAGATTAAGCGGGCGTTATTTTGCTTGTGAGGAATGGGATTTGCGTGGCACGATAGATAACTAAGCACTCTCTTACCATACTGTCTCAAGGCACGCGCTACAAAATGTTTTTATGCGTGCCGCAAAGCAAGCCCCTGACCCGCTCTTGTTGTCTGGAACGATCTCACTTGCGATCCACCCGATCGCGCGCAGCTGCGGCACGGAGCAAAATTTCATCCAAGCAAGGATAAATTTATGAAAAAAGATTAAAATTTAGCCGCGATTTGGGCTACGAGCCTGAAAATTTCAAAAAAGGACACGATATGCAGAGAAAAACACAGATCGAAGACGAGTTTAGCGCAGAGGATCGCGAGCGTAAAATCACGCTGCAAGCAGGAGACGTAGCGCCCGCTTTTACGCTGCAAAACGCCGACGGAGCGAGTGTCGCGCTAAAGGACTTTGCGGGAAAAAAGGTCGCGCTGTATTTTTACCCCAAGGATAACACCCCCGGCTGCACGACCGAAGCGTGCGAATTTAGCGCCGCATACGATGATTTCATCGCCGCAGACTGCGTGATCGTAGGCATCAGCCCCGACAGCGCAAAATCCCATGCGAGCTTCATCGCCAAGCAGAGCCTAAAGCACATCCTGCTGAGCGACCCGCAGCACGAGGTGGCCAAGCTATACGGCGCGTGGCAGGTGCGCAAAAACTACGGGCGCGAGTATCTGGGCATCGTGCGCTCGACCTTTCTGATCGGTGCGGACGGCAAAATTTTAAAGGTCTATAAAAGCGTCAAGGCAAAGGATCACGCCGCAAAGGTGCTCGCGGATCTGCTAGCTGCGGGGAAATAAAGCGCCAAGCTAGCGTTTGAAATGGAGCTCCGGCGTATTTTGCACTAAGCTTTAATTATAAAATTTATGCACTGGAATTTACTACGGAATTTCGGCGTCAAATTTAAGCGCCGAAGCTTCGGCATTAAAATTTGGTCTTGAAATTTTGCTTTAGAATTCCGCCGCTCATTTGAAAATGAAATTTCAAAGCGAGGCTATATCTGCGATTTTAGCGGCAAATTTTATCGCCCAAAAACAAAATTTTGAAGGAAAAATATGAAAAGCTTAATCATTCTAGCTCACCCCGACATCGAAAATTCGCTCATAAACAAGCGGTTTTTGAAAGAGGCTGCCGCACAAAATTTCGCCGTGCGCGACCTGGCGTGCGAGTATCCTAGCGGCGAGATAGACGGCGAGCGCGAGCGCGCGATAATCAAAGCTCATGACGCACTGGTACTGCAATTTCCGCTGCATAATTTCTCCTCGCCCGCGATTTTAAAAAGCTGGATCGATGCGACGATGACGTATGGATTTGCCTACGGGCGCGCGAGCGAGGGCATGCCCGGACGCGCAGTGGCGATGGCGGTGAGTGCCGGCATCAAGCGCGCCGACTACGCGCCTAGCGGGCGGTATCATTTCACGATGGAGCAGATTTTAGCGCCGTTTGAGCTGGCATTCCGCTACTATTTTCACGCCGACTGGCGCGGATTTTTCGCATTTTACGGCGCCGAGGAGACGCCCGGCGTGGATTACGAAAGTAGCGTCACGCAGATAGAAAAAGGTGCGGCGGAGTACGCGGAATTTTTAAGAAATTTAGGCACAAAGAGCGCGGATAAAAAATTTAAAATCAAAACCAAGCTAGGTTTTGGGACTAAATTTTAAAATTCAAGCCTCGTTTCGGGCTTGAACTGCGCCTTTGAAATAAATAAA
Source organism: uncultured Campylobacter sp. (assembly GCA_963456995.1). GTDB lineage: Bacteria > Campylobacterota > Campylobacteria > Campylobacterales > Campylobacteraceae > Campylobacter_B. The sequence goes on from CAUONQ010000021.1 coordinate 3,507, forward strand.
GTCTCGATGAAATTTTACACGGAGTGCTTAAATTTGACCCGTGCGGCTATAGATAATTCAGCGCGAACCGAGCATTACGGCAAAATTTTAATTTAAAGAAATTCTGCGCCATTTTTAAGACCCGTTTACGACGCTGTGTCGCCCGAAAAATAGATCTCACTTGCGCTAAAAACATCCGCTCTACTGGCTGCAGGGATAAAATTTTGCCGGCCGATACGGCGTGTCTGCTAGCCATCTAAATCGTCGAAATATAAAATTTGCCGCAGCTTGTCGTGTAGGCTGCAAAAATACGCGGTCGCGCCGTCTGCGAATAGCATTAAAGGCGCGACAATAAGCGGGTCGTAAAGCGCAGGATGCGGCAAAATTTTACAACGCGCCTTTGAGCTCGTCAAGCCGTGCGCTCGGCAGAGCAAAGCAAATTTTATAGTCACGCGGAATTCTGCTTAGTAAAGCAAAACTCCGCGTGACTAAACAAAATTCCATCCGCTAGATAAAATTCCGCCGAACAAATAAAATTTCGCGGCGGAATGAACGAGCTAAATTTAAAATCAAATCTGCGCGCGGAGCAGAAAGCGACTGAGCTAAGCTTGCGCCGCCGCCAGCGTTATGATCCGCTTAACCACCTCGCTCGCCGCTTTTAAAGAACCTACGGGCAGGTATTCGTAGATCGAGTGGAAATTATGCCCGCCGGTAAAGAGGTTCGGGCACGGCAGCCCCTTTGCGGAGATGACGGCGCCGTCGTAGCCGCCTCGCATAGGCTTGATCTTAGGCTCGATGTTTAGGCTTTTAAAAGCCTGCTTCGCAAAGCGAATCGCTGGCGCGTCGTCGTTTTTCAAAAAGTTATAGACGTTTTTATAGCGGTCGTTTAGCGAAATTTCGATCCGATCGCCCCAGATCGCGCGAAGCCCGTCCGCAGTTTTTTGCAAAAATTCCATGCGCTGCTCGTATCTTTTCTCGTCAAATTCCCTCACGTCGATCTTTAGGACAGTCTTTGCGCTGTTGCCGCTAAGCTCCTTGACCCAAAAATAGCCCTCCTTGCCCTCTGTGTATTCGGGCGCCTCGCCCGCGGGCAGCAGCGAGATAAACTTATGCGCCAAAAGCAAGGAATTTACGAGCTTGCCCTTGGCGTTCATCGGATGAGCGGACTGGCCTTTGAAGGTAACGACGCAATCGCCCGCGTTCCAATTCTCGTAGATAAACTCGCCGATGCCGCAGCAATCAAGGCAGTAGCCGAAGTCTGCACCTATCTCGCTTACATCCAGCGCCTTTGCGCCTAGCAAGCCCTGCTCCTCGTCCGGCACGAAGCAAGCGATTATCTCGCCGTGCTTGATCTGCGGATTTTGGACGAAAAATTCCAGCGCATTCACGATCGCAGCGATCGCCGCCTTATCGTCGGCGCCTAGCAAGCTGGTACCGTCCGTTACGATGATCTCGTCTCCCTTGTAATCTCGTAGCTCCTCATTTTCGCTCTCTTTAAGATAGATCTCTAGCTCTTTATTCAGGCAGATATCGCCGCCTTCGTATCTTACGAGCTGCGCTTTGGTGTCGCCTGTCTGCTCGGCGCTGGTATCAAGATGAGCAAAAAACGCTATGCTCGCAGCGGGCGCGTCTAAATTTGAGGGAATTTTAGCGATCAGAATCGACTTTTCGCTAAGGCTGATATTTTTTATGCCTAGAGCTTCGAGCTCGCTTTTTATGAGCCCTGCAAGCTCAAGCTCCTTGGGGTTTGAGGGAATTATGCCCGCCGCACCCGCGGTCCTATTTGTGGTGGTGTTGATCTTGGTGTAGTTTACAAACCTCTGCACGATATCCACAAATAACCCTTTTTACAAAATGAAAAATGCGATGATGCAGACGGATAGAAACATCCCTAGAGCCGTTCTTTTAGCGATCTGAATAGGGCTTACCATTGCAAGTCCCGCGCAAACGATGCAAGCGCCTGCGATCGGCGATGCGCTCCTGCCTAGCGCGCCGCTTATCGCAACCGCCATACCAAGCTTATCTTGTTCAAAGCCTAACGCGTCGGCGTGCACGGTCACGGCGGTATTAAACGCCATCGCCGCCGCATCTCCCGAGCCTGTCACGACGCCCATAAAAAACGGAACGAAGGTGCCGCCGAATTTTACGTAGCCCTGCTCGCCCTTTAGCCACTCGATTACGAAATCGATCGCTCCGCACGCGCTAAGACCCGCGACGAAGACGCCCGCTGCGATGATGATACCCATGATATCGGCGTACGCGCTACCCATGCCTTTGAAAAATTCCTTCGTGATCTTTTGAGGGTTGGTCATAGTAATGACGATGGTGACGATAGCGCCCAGTAGCATCGCCTCGGCAACGCCCATCTTGGTCCATTTAAGAAAGGAGATCGTGTTGAGCTTGGATGTACCGCCGATGATTAAGATCACCAAAGGCACTAGCGGCATAAGCGCGTATAAGACATTTATTTTTTGAGGCTGCGCATCTAAATTTGAACCGGTGGCGGATGAGGCGGAGCTTGCCGCGGCAGAATTCGTGCCGTTTGTGCCTGCGGAATTTTCTCTTTGCGCTAAGAAATTTACCCCCTTGACGTAATCTTTGCAAACTATCGCCGTTATGCTAATTACGATCAAAACTACGATCAAGGCGGTAATCGCGCTAGAAAACTGCACTCCGATAACGTCTTGAACCGTGTAGGATGGATTGTGCGCCTTTACCATATCGGCCACGAATACGTTGTGCGCCGAGCCAGGGCTCAAAACGCCGCCGAAAGTGCCTGCAAATACCGCAGCTCCCGCCATTTCCGGCTTAACGCCTGCAGCCATCATCACGGGAATCAGCGTAGCGCCGACCGCAGCCGAGCAGCCCGCAGCGGAGGGGATCGCGATATTGATAAAATATGTAAGCGCCACGACGATAGGGATCAATAAAAATCCGATATTGCCAAGAGGTCTGGTTAGCAAATTTACAAGGGCGCGGTCGCAGCCGGTAAATTTCATCACGAAGGCAAAACCCATGCTGGCGCATATCGCCTTAATAAGACCTGCTTTAGTCATATACGAGGTAAAGGCGTTTAGCCCGTCCAGCGGCTTTAGACAAAGCACGCACAACACCAAACCCACGCCGATAAGCACGGTTTTAGTATCCTTTTTCATGATTAGCAAAGCGACGACTGCGACGATACCCGCAAGCGCCAAAAATAGCCTAAACGTCTGCACGATAACTCCTTTTAAATTTTAAATTTACTTCCCACGGCGATGCGCGAGATCTTTTTTTTGTACTCGAATTTCAGCACGTCCGCATGCCCCATCACCTCGCACTCGTTTCCGTTTATCAAAAACGCGCTACCCTCGGGCATAGCATAGACGCTGTCGTTTTGATTGACGATCAAAAACTCCTCCAGCCGCTCCTCCCTACTCTCGCCGTTGTGGTTTGAAATTTTACCGCTTATAAAGTGCGGATTGATCTGATACGGAAAGATCCCCAGAGCTACCGGCGAGGGCGGAAAGACGATCGGCATATCATTGGTAGTCATCATCGTCTTGCCCGCGACGTTTGCGCCCGCAGACCAGCCGAAATACGGCGTACCGCTATCTACGGCGTCTTTGATCGCGCCTAAGAGATCAAATTTATAAAGCTCATTTAGCAGCACGAAGGTATTACCGCCGCCGATGCAGATCGATTTGGCATTTCTAACGGCGGCTTTCATATCGGCGAATCGGTGGATCGATCTGATATTGTTACTCTCCAAACAGTTCGCGACCTTCTGCTCATATTGATCGTTCGTGCGCCTAACGCCCGCAAACGGAATGAATAAAATTTCATCTTCCCAAAGATCCCCTAAAAATTCCTTGATCCACCCCTTGCAGTGGTTCAGATAGCCGCTGTCTTTGTAACTGGAAGCGCTTAGAAGTAGTGCTCTTTTCATATCGCCCTCCTAGGCTTTGCCGTTTAGCTTATACGCGCAGCGCAGATACACGTCCACTCCAGCAAGCAGCGAGTCCTCGTCGAAGTCGAATTTGGCGTTGTGATGCCCCGCCGCAAGCGTCGTGCCGATCATCAAGTATCCGCTTTTGCCGCCCGCATCTTGCACCGAGCGCATAAAATGCGCAAAGTCCTCGCATGCACCGAAATTTAGCTCCCTTACGATTTTATCATCGTCGATAAACGACGACGCCTTCGCCGCATCTTCATATAGCTGCGTGGTAGCCTCGTCGCTATCGCCGCCCGCGGTACCGCCCGTAACCTGCACGTCGTAGCTGACGCCGTAAATTTTAGAAACGCCCTCCACTATGTCCATGCATTTGGATTCCATAAACTCATTCAGTTCCGTGCTCTCGCCGCGCGTCTCGCACGCGAGATAGCCGTTAGGCGCGATGACGTTGCGCCCTTCGCCCGCACGCAGCACGCCTACGTTGATACGCGTGACGCCGTCTGCGTGCCTGGTTATGCCGTGCATATCAAGCGCCATCTCGGCTGCGGCGAGCAGGGCGTTGGCTCCGTTTTGCGGTGCACCCGCGGCATGAGCGGACTTGCCTTTTAAATTTATGTCAAATTTAGTGGTTGCAAGCAGCTTTTTGGTACCGCAGATGATGCCTCTCATCGTAGTCGCCTGAAAGCCGATATGACCGCCAAGCAGATAATCCACGCCCTTGGTAACGCCCGCAGCCTCCATACCTACGGCGCCTCTGGTGCCCTCCTCCGCGGTTTGGAAGATAAATCTAAATTTACCGCTAAAATCGTCTAAGTTTTGCGCGATCAGCTTCGCTAGAGCAAGTCCCATCGTGATATGCCCGTCGTGCCCGCACGCGTGCGTGATGCCGCTAATGTCGGAGCGAAAGCCCTCCTTAAAAGGGCGGTGATCCGCGTCCGTGCTCTCTGTCACGTCCACGCCGTCTATGTCAAATCTAAAAGCGACCGTCTTGCCCGCGCGCCCCGTGTCTATTTCGGCCACGAGACCCGTTAGCCCATCCTCCATCGCATTAAGAAATTTTATCTGATCTGCATTTAGCAGCCCTTCGGCGCGCTGTTTCGCCTTCTCGCAGGCATCCTTGCTACCTACGCCCTGCCTCGCCTCAGCCTTTACAACCTCGCGACCGAGCTTTATCTCATAGCCCAAGCGCTGCATACGATCTGCGATAACCGCGGTCGTAAAAAAGGTAAACCAGCCCGTCTCGGGATGCGAGTGAAAAAACCTGCGATCTCCGATCATCTCGCTTTTTAGCGCCTCTACTTTTTGTGCGATAGTATCCATCTTCTCTCCTTTATTTTTTAGCTAAGCTTAACATCGCCGCGGCTAGAACCTTCGTAGCGGCAAACGCGTCGTGCCAATTTATGCTCTCGTTTACGTTGTGGCTGATGCCGTCCTTGCACGGCACGAAAAGCATCCCCACGCGATCCGCAAGCTCCGTCATATTCATCGCGTCGTGTCCCGCGCCGCTAGGAAGCCTCAGGCTTGGAATTTTAAGCTCGCCGGCACAGCTCTCAAGCAGAGCGATCATCTCTTCGCTTAGCTTTACGGGGCGATCCTTGATGAGATTTTTTAGTTCAAATCTGCACCCTCTGCGAGTGCAAATTTCATCTATCGCGGCGCAAATTTTATCGTCCGCCGCCCTAAGCGCTTCCTCATCGATATCGCGTATATCAATACCTAGAGTGCAGGAGCCCGGGATCACGTTTAGCACGCCGGGTAGCGCATTTGCATAGCCCGTCGTCGCAACCGTAGTTTTGCCCTCCTTGGCGATCCTCTCCGCGCTTAAAACGATCTCGCTAGCGCAAGCTAGGGCGTCGCAGCGCATATCCATCGGCGTAGCGCCGCTGTGATCGGCTCTGCCCTCGATCCGCAGCTCGTATCGCACGGGCGCGGCGATACCCGTGACGATGCCTACGGGGATACCCCGCCTCTGCAATACCGGCCCCTGCTCGATATGAAGCTCAATATAGCTATGAAAGCTGGATTTTAGCAGGACGCAGCTTTTTAAATTTGCGGGATTTAGCCCGAAAGCCTGCATGGCGTCAAACAGCGAAATTCCGTCCCCATCCTTTAGCTCGCCTAGCCGCTGCCGCGAGAGCTTGCCGCTAATTATCTTGCTGCCTACGGTCGCCATTTTAAAGCGGCTTGATTCCTCGCAAACAAAGACGATGAGCTCCAGCGGGCGCGCAAGCCTCTCTCCACTATCTCGCACCGCGCGGATTGCCTCCAAAGCGGCCATGACGCCCAGCGTGCCGTCGTAAAAGCCGCCCTGCGGCACGCTATCGATATGCGAGCCAGCGCTGACGGACGGCAGTTCGGGATTTTGAACGTCTCTAAATTTAGCGAAAATATTGCCCGCATCGTCGATTTTGATCTTGAAATTTTCTTTTTGAAGTAGCGATATGAGGAAGTCGCGCGCCTCTTTGTCCTCGCGCGAAAATGCAAGCCGCGTAAGTCCGCCGCCCGCTAAAGCCCCAAAGCGGCTTATCTGCTCAAACTCGCTTTTAAAGCACTGTATGTTTATCTCCATAAATTCCCCTTTTCTTAAAAAATTTATGTGTACGGCATTTTAATAT
>CAUONQ010000022.1:0-9886 GCA_963456995.1 uncultured Campylobacter sp.
ATATAAAATTAACGCAAACAAAATCATTTTAAGGAGCACTCCATGAAGCTATTTTCTAAATTTAGTAAAGGCTTTCTAGCCGTTGCGGTGTTCGGCGCCCTTAGCGCAGCTGCGTTTACCGAGGGTGAGGACTACGTAAAGCTCGAAAAGCCGCTATCCGTGGAGCAAAACACGCTAGTTAAGGTCTTTAGCTACGCATGCCCGTTTTGCTACAAATACGACAAAACCGTTACGCCGAAGGTCGTAGAAAAGGTCGCAGGGCTAAAATACGTGCCGTTTCATCTAAAAACTAAGGGCGAATACGGCGAGGCGGCGAGTAAAATTTTTGCCGTCTTAGTCGTGATGGACGAGGAGAAGGGCGTGAGCCTGCTGGATGAGAATTCGCTGTTTAAAAAGGCTAAATTTGCCTACTACAAAGCCTATCACGATCAAAAGCAACGCTGGAGTGACGGCAAGGACGAGGCTGCGTTTTTAAAGACGGGGCTTGATGCGGCGGGTATCAGCGAGGCAGATTATCAAAAAAAGCTAGAGGACCCAAAGGTCGCCGAACTGCTTAAAAAATGGGACGAGAGCTACGACGTAGCCAAGATCCAGGGCGTGCCGGCCTTTGTCGTAAACGGCAAATACCTCATCATGACGAAGTCCATCAGCTCCATCGACGGCATGACGCAGCTAATTGAAGAGCTGCTTAAAAAATAGGGCGCGGGCATGAAATTTGCGGAAAAAATAGCGAAATTCGCAGACAGCCGTCTGCCGTGGGCGATCCTCGTAGCGGTTAGCGCGGGGCTAGTGATCCTCGCGCACTCGCTGTTTCAAAACTACGTCTATATGCCGCCTTGCGAGCAGTGCGTCTATATCCGCTTTGCCTTTTTGTGCATGGCGCTAGGAGGGCTAGTCGCGATCATAAATCCCAAAAATTTGCTCTTCGCAGCGCTTGGCTACCTGCTAGCCTTTTGGGGCGCGATCCAGGGCATAATGTATAGCGTCAAGCTCGCCAAGATCCACGACGCCGTGCACGGAGACGATCCGTTCGGCGTGCAGGGTTGCTCGACCGAGCCGCACTATCCGTTCGGCCTGCCGCTTGAGCGGTGGGCGCCCGATTGGTTCTTGCCTACGGGCGACTGCGGCTACGATAATCCGCTAGTGCCCGAGGGCGTCACGCTAAGCGGCTTTCAAAAGTATCTCGTCGATCTTTATGGGGACGGCTGGTATCTGATCCCATCAAGCAAATTTATGTCGATGGCAGACTGCACGCTCGTAGGCTTTGGCGTCTGTTTCGTTGTGCTTACCGCGATGTTTATTTGCAAAATTTTAACTATCAAGAAAGCTTAAATCGGTCTAAATTTAGACCGATTTTGCTATACTCGCCGTATGAAAGCCTTACGCGAGCATAATTTTAAAATCTACTTCATCATCATTTTCGCAAGCCTTTTCGTGGTGCTTTTGGGCGTGAAAAACTACGAGGACGCCAAGGCGCAGATCACGGCGCTCGCGAATAAAAACAAGATCGCCGCTAGTGAAAATATCGTCGGAAATTTCTCGTTTTGGCTGGATGAGCGACTGCACTCACTGGTGCGCGCGGCTAAATTTATGCAAAACGCAGACGCAATACGAGACGACGAAAAGCTCGGCGGCTTCATACGGCTTTTTAAAGAAAACTCCGCGGAATTCGACGCTTTGCAGTTTTTGCGCGAGGACGGAGAAATTTTTGTGGACGGCAAGGAGCTAGGCGACGACGAGGCGATGCCAAAGAGCCTCCGCACGGGGCTTGTTTGGTTCGAGGAGACCAAAAGCACGCTCGCGCCCACGGTAAATTTTATGCAGCGCCATAAAACCTTAGGCGAGCCGACGCTAAATTTATGCGTGCCCGTGCTGGACGGCGGCTCGTTTGCGGGGGTGTTTTGCGGCGTGGTGAAGCTGCAAAACATACTAAAAAATATGGAAAAATTTAAGCTAGCGCCAGATACCTACGCCTTTATCGTAACGCACGGCGGCGAAATTTTAACCCCGATGAAGGACGCAGCGCTAAAAAAGCAGATCGAGGATAAATTTAAAGAGCTTTTTTTGCGGGGCGAAGATATCACGAGTCTAAATATCGGATCAAATTTTATCTCCGTCGCCGAGATCCCCACGCTAAACTGGTTCATCGGCGCAGGAACGGATAACGAAAAGGAGCTCGCCGCGCTGCTTAACTCCGTGCTTAAAAACGCCCTCGTCTTGCTTTTTGCATTCGCGGCGTTGGCGCTGGTGGCAAATTTCTTACATAACTTTATGTACTCAAAAATCAAAAACCTGCAAGACGACTACGAAGCCCTGCTCAAGCACAAAGCGCGTATGAGCGAGGCGGGCGAGCTAATCAGCGGCATAAACCATCAGTTTATCCAGCCGGTTAATTCGCTAAATTTGATGATCTCAAGCCTACTCATGCTGCAAAAAGACGGCAAACTAGACGCCGCAACGCTAGAGCATATGCTGCAAAAGGGGCAGGCCGCGACCGTGCTTTTAAGCGATACGATCGAGATTTTTAGAAATTTTTATAAAAGTAGCGACGCTCCGCAAAAATTTAGCGTCCAGCGCTGCATAAAAGACCTGCTAAAGCTCATGCACACCGAGCTTAGCAAGGCAAACGTCGCGGTAAGCTTGCGCGAGTTTAAAGACGAAGAGGCCACGCAGCGCATGGGCATCGTGCAGCAAATTTTGCTCATCCTCATTCATAACGCCAAGGATGCAGTCGTGGAGCGATACAAAGAGCAGATCGCCAAGCGGCAGATTTTTTTGGACGTCAAATTTGAAAACGGCACGTGCAAGATATCAGTCACGGACTACGGCAGCGGCGTAAGCAAGAAGCTTCGGGATAAAATTTTAACCCAGCCAAAAACTACCAAAAAACAAGGAAGCGGCATCGGGCTGTATTTTGGCAAAAAGCTAGCAAACGAAAAGCTTTCAGGCGACATTAGGCTTCTAAGCGCGGGCGATCCGACGACGTTTGAGCTCGGCTTTGAGATAAATTTAAAGGAGTGAGATGCAAGAGCATTTAAAGCTGCTTAAAGACCTGAGCGTCCTTATCGTTGAGGACGACGAAATCGCAAGAGAGCTGCTAATAGGCGGGCTAAAGCCCTACTGCCTAAGCGTCTGGGGCGCGGGCGACGGGCTGGAGGGGCTGGAGCGCTTCAAAAAGCTAGCCCCCGCCGTCGTCATCACCGACATCCACATGCCCGCGATGAACGGCTTTGAGATGATGAAGGAGATGATGCGCATCAAACCGGCGCAAAAATTTATCGTCTTTACCTCCTACGACACCGACGACAACCTCATCAAAAGCATCGAGCACGGTGCGGCGTCGTTTCTAAAAAAGCCCATCGATATCGCCGCACTCTGCCGCCTGCTCGTGGCTCTAACATATGAAAAGGACGAAAAGCTCGTGCGCCTGGGCGCGCAAACCAGTATAAATCTCACCAAAGAAAAGATCTACAAAAACGGCGAGGAGATTTATCTATCATTTTTGCAAAACAAGCTCTTTTGGCTCTTTGCATACAATCTAAACAAACTCGTGAGCTACGAGATGATCGAGGAGTTCGTCTACGAGGGCGAGCAAACAAGTAAGGGCGCGATACAAAACGTCGTGCTGAGGCTAAAGCGGGAGCTGGGGGTTAAATTTAAAAACATCAGTGAAAGTGGATATATACTGCTAAGCGGCGATCAAATTTAACTTTGCGGCTTGGCTTTTTGCCATATACTTCGTTGGATCTCGCTGCGGGCTGCAGTCACGTATTATATTATACGCTCCTTTGCCCTTGCTCATCCGCCTCGTCTATGACAAAAATACTTCGCCTTGAAATTTTACATTTAAATTTAAAGTCAAATTTGTAAATTTTAGATCAAATTTTACTCGCCGAGACCCGCTCCTTGAAAACATAAAATTTAGTAGTTATCGTGCCGCGCGGCTTAGCGATAAAATTTACTGAAAGCCCCGCCGCCAAATTTAACGCGGTGTATAAAACAAAACTTGCTTTGGCGCGGCTAAATTTAATGCGACAAGACCTATTTCGTCAGCAGCTCTTTTATCGCGGCGACCATTTCATCGACGGAGCCGAACGAGGCCGTATTTAAGAGATACTTGCCGCTGATGACGAAGGCAGGCACGCCTGAAATCACCGCGACTTCGTAGCCCGCGTCCCACTGCGCAAGCAGAGCCTGCGCCTTTTTGCTGGCAAGCGCCGCTTCGTATTCGCTCATGCTCACGCCCGCAGCATCTAGCGCAGTTTTGATAAATCTTTGTTTATCACTACCGCCGCCAAAATCATCCTTTTTGTCGTGGACCGCTTTGTAAATCGCAAATTTCGCCTTTTTAAATTTTGACTCATCGCTTAGCAGGCTCACATCGTCCTTCTCATCAAGCACGATAAGGGCTGCGAATACGCCGCTTGCGGTCTGTCCGAACACGCCCTTGGTCTTTAGGTGCCACGGCAAAAACTCCGTCCCTTCAAGCTTTTTCATCAACTGCGGTGTGACCGTCCTATCGAACGCATAGCAGTGCGGACACTCGTAGTTAAAAATCTTAACGACGCTGTTTTTAGGCACGTTTAGCGGCTTTTGCAGCACTTGATAATTAACGCCCTCCTCTAGCGCGTTTGCACCCGAGCCAAGCAGGCAAACGGCGGCTAAAATTCTTAAAAATTTAGCGATTTTCATAAAATTCCTTTGCGGTAAATTTTAAAGATTGTATAAAAGAAAGGGTAAATTTGAGATTAAAGCAGACAAAGGCAAGGCGGCTTCCCACAGAAAATATATAAAGTAGCAGGCTACGCCACCAACGCCGCTTGAGCAAGCGGGCTAATTTATCGCCACAAGCCCTATCTCTGATCTCGTTTAGGTTTAAATTTAATAGCAAGGATTGCACGCTCGCAGCTTAATTTTAAAGTATGCAATCAGCTTTAATTTAATAAATTTTACTTATCAAAGGCATGGATTATCCACTTTACACGTTCAGGATCTGCGTGGTCGAAAAATAGCGTCTTATCAGTATCAAGCGCAGCAATGGCAGCCATATCATCAGGTACAAGCGCAAAATCAAAAATATCGAAATTCTGCTTCATCCTCTCGATTTTAACGCTTTTTGGAATGACGATGATGCCGCGTTGTATGAGCCAGCGTAAAATAACCTGAGCTGAGCTTTTGCCATATTTTTCACCGATACCGCTTAGCACGGCGTTTTTAAATATATCGTTTTTGCCCTCGGCGAAGCTAGCCCACGACTCAAACGCTATGCCGTAACCATCAAGCACGCGCTTTAACGCTTCACGCTGATAAAACGGATGACACTCAAGCTGATTTACCGCAGGGATGACGCCGCTGTTTTCGCACAGATCTACGATCCGATCAGCGTAGAAATTACTAACACCGATAGAGCGAACAAGGCCCCCATCGCGTAAACGCTTCATCGCTCGCCACGAGCCGTAAATATCGCCATATGGCTGATGAATGAGATAAAGGTCGAGGTAGTCAAGCCCTAGCTTTTTCATCGACGCATCGAAGGCTTTTAGCGCGCGCTCCTCGCCTGCGTCGCTTATCCAAAGCTTAGTAGTGATAAACAGCTCCTCGCGCTTTAGCCCACCTGCAAGAGCCGTCTTAATTGCTGCACCAACGCTTTCTTCATTGAAATACGCCTTTGCCGTATCAATGCTGCGGTAGCTGACCGAGATCGCATCCTCAACGCATCTTTGAGTCTCTTTCGGATCTACCTGAAATACGCCAAATCCTAAAATCGGCATCTTATTGCCGTCATTTAAGGTTACAAATTCCATTTTAGCTCCTTTGCTAAAAAATTCATCTTACATAAAAATTTAAAATTTCGCGCTTAAGTCGTAAAATTCTATCCGCACCAAAGCGACAGGTGGAATTTAAAAGCTAAATTCCAACCTACCGCGAAATTTTAATAATCAAAGATATTCGGATCGATCACCAGCGCGCGGTATGCTACGTCGTCTCTAGACGCCGACTCTACGTCCATTTCAAATTTGACGTCGTTGCTCTTCGGATCGATCTCCACAAGCACCATTTTGATCGTCTTATCGGGCTTTAGCAGATAGACGTTCGAGCTTGAGATGAAGTACGTGCTTTTATCCTTTTGCCCCTCCACGTTGCTAGTAACCGCGCTGTAAAAATCAAATCCGCGCTCTTTGCCAAACTCCCACGTCTGTTCGACGGTGCCCTTTTTCTCGTCGATCTTGTACTCGACCGCGCGTGAGTATTTTTGCTCTTTTAGCGCAGGCTGCTCCATGCCGCGGCCGTCGCCGTTGTCAAATACGCTGATGTGCTTTACGGAGCCCTTGTTGTCGTAGCGCGGAGTGAGCCACGCGGTGTGCTGCGTCCACGACCAGTCGAAATCGCCCTCGCATTTTGAGTTTTCGCATTTGATCTTGTTGCCGTTTTTATCCACGGGCACTAGCACTTTTTCTTTAAAGTCCGCGCTCCAGCCCTCGGGCGATGCGAGGATCCATTTTACCTTTTTGTCGCGGCCGATCTTAACTATGCCTTGGTGGCGAAGCGAAAGGATGATGCCGTCGTCGCTAGGGTCATATGAGATGGAATTTACGTGCGCCCAGTTGCGTCCCGTGCCGGTCGAGGTCACGTCGCCAAAAGGCAGATCGTCGCTGATTTTGATCTCTTTGGCGTCCATGTCGATATTTAGGCACACGGCGCGGGCGTCAAGGGCCTTGATCAGGTTGCTTCGGTAGACGTTTTTGCCGAAAATTTCATTCAGATCCCACTCATCCACGACCTTGCCGCTGCCGTCCACTTCGATGATGTGATCTCTGATCGTGTGCGAAATTCTGCCGTCAGGATGATGGTAGTTATATTTGGCAACGCGAAGCAGCAAGTGATCGCCTTTTAGCGGCATCACCTCGTGGCTAAGGTCGATGTAGCCGCGCGGCAGCTCGCGATTATATACCTCCTTGCCCATCATGTCGTAGCGCATATATCGCTGCGCCATGCCCCAGCTCAGATCGCCGTTTGGTAGTTGATGAAAGCCCATCATCATACCGCCGTCCATCACTCTGCGCTCGCTGCGGTCGTAAAATTTCTGATAGTCCAGATACCATCTGACCTCGCCCTGCGTATCGACGACGAAATTTTCGGTGAAGTCGTTCCAGCTAGCCGCACCGCCGTTTTTCCAATCAAGCGGCTTATAAACGCTCGTGATCGTGTTGTTGATGAGATAGAGCCTGTTTTTAAACGCGGGATCGACCTTTTTAACCTTCATCTTTTGCATGTGGCTAAATCTATAATCGCGGCTATACGTCACGATCGGCTGAGCGTAAATTTTATACTTTTCGACCTTCTTTTCGCCGTTAAAAACGTAGCTTACTTCGACCTCGTTTAGATAGTCCGGATACAGCCCCCAGATCGGCACGCCGTCGTGATTTAGCAGCGCATGCTCGGAGACGTTGTAGGCGATGTCGATGCCGCCGTTAGGTTTGCCCAGAACCCGCACGTGGATATCCTTGATGTCCTTGCCCGCCCTATCGATGACGGCGGTTAGAGGCGCCACGTCGTAGGGGTTGATAAACACCGAGCCAAGCTCGCCCTGGGTTTTTACTTGATGCGCCAAAACGCCCGCGCTCGCAGTCTGCGGCACCGCTATAAACGCGCCGCTTGCCAAGGCCGCAGCCAAAACGATAGAACCGAAAAAATTCTTATGCATATTCGCTCCTTTTGGGCAAATTTATCAAATTTTACTACTACCAAATCACATAATAATCATACTAGCTTTAAATCAAATTTAAAGTTAAATTCTAATATATCTACTTAAATTTTAGAACGCAAGCGAGACGGGTAACAGGCTAAAATTTGATATAATTAGCCCTGCTTTATCAAATTTAAGGAGAGAAAATGCCATTCGTAAATATAAAAGTAGCCGCTCCAGAGCCTACAAAAGAGCAAAAAAAAGCAAATCATCGCCGAGATTACGGACACGCTAGCGCGCGTATTAGGCAAAGACCCAGCCGCAATACTCGTGATGATCGAAACGCTCAGTATGGACAGCATCGGTAAAAGCGGTCTAAGTCTTGAGGAGATCAAACAAAATAAAGAGAAAAAATGAGCGAATTTTTATAGGATTTTGAGCAAAAAATCACGCTCGCAGCGGGCGATACTTGCGCCGCTAAGCGGTCTAAATTTACCGAACACGCAGGCGGGCAGCAGTTAAAAACCGCCGCCGCAAGCTGCTCTAGCGGGCAAGCATCAGGTCTCTCACCCAAGATTATCGGCGGACGGACGATCTGAAGGCTGTCAAAGCCGAGCTCGCTCACGCGCCGCTCGATCTGCCCTTTAGCGCGCAGATAAAAGCTTGGCAAACCTTCGTTCGCACCCGGAGCCGATACGAGCACAAAGCGCCGCGCGCCCACTGACCGCTTTCCCACTTTGCCACCACTTAGATGTAGTCTACATCCACGCGCAAAAATGCCTCGTGCTAATACATCTCTTCATCGTCATACTCGGCGCAAAAAATTCGTCAAATTTATGCGGCGCGATATCCGAGATACCCTCAAAATCAATGATCCGCGCGCGAAGCTTAGGGTGGCAAAAGCCTATCTCGCGGCGCATCCACGCCTCTGCCTCATCGTAACCGGGACTCTCGCAAAGCTCGCGCACCAGTTCCCTGCCTACGACGCCAGTAGCGCCTACCACAAGAGCGGATTTACCATTTTAGATCCTAAATTTCTTTAAATTTTAACGCACTTTACGGTCAAATTTAGCTCAGGCGCTACGTTATTCTAAATTTTACGCGCATATCGTCTGCACAGCACGGCTCATCGTGCGATCTATAAATGCGTAAAATTTAAAGGCGCCTGCCTGCGCAGTTTGTCGCTACGAAGCCGAATCAAGTCCTGCTCGCACGTAAAGAAGCAACTTAGCAGCGCAAGCTATAAGTGAGCTTGCGCCTCACCCGATCCGCTATTTGGCGGCTGCTATATAATTAAATTTCGGTTCGCTAAGTTTAAATTCGAAGCTAGCCAAATCCACCTCTCCGATGCATGCATCGCTATCGTAAAGCGTGAGCAAAAATTCTGCCGTTTGTTCGCTGCTGTGGTATTGCGAAAACGCCGCATCGTAATCAAATCCGCGCTTTCCCGAAGCTACGTCGCAAAACTCGCTTTTAGTCGCGGCGGGAGCTAGAACTTTAGCCTGCATTTTGGCCTCTTTATCCTGCGCCAGCTCGTGGCTCAAACCCTCGGTGAAAGCGCTTACGAAAAATTTTGTAGCGCAATACGGCACGACGCCGGGCGACAGAAAATAGCCACCCACGGAGGAGATGTTTATCAGCTGAGTTTGTTTGCGTTTGTAATCTCGCACAAATAAGCTCGAAAGTATCGCGAGCGCGGTTACGTTTAGATCTATCATTCTTACCGTTTTTTGTAAATCCTGCTCTCCCACTAAGCCAAAATCCCCAAAGCCAGCGCTATTAATTAGCGCCTTTAGCTCGTAGCTTTTTAGCTCGTCCCAAAGCGCTAAGACGTTTTCGCTGCGCGCAAGGTCGCAAATTTTAATAACGACGTCCGATTTGGGCGCGATCTGCGCGATCTCGTCCTTTAAGCTTTGCAGAAGCTCCGCTCTGCGCGCGATTAGGATCAAATTTTCTCCGCGCCTCGCAAACGCCTTTGCCGTAGCCGCTCCGATACCCGAACTCGCGCCCGTGATGACGATATATTTTTTCACTTTTTATCCTTTTTAGATTCTTTAGTTTGAAATTTTATCGAAGCTCGCCGCGTATTCACGCGTGCGCTCGTCTTAAATTTACAAATTTGCCGGCATTTTGCGAGGTGCTTACTCGCCGCTTATGGGCGTGCGCTTAGTGTCCACCGCTTTGCCGTCTAGATAGTAC
>CAUONQ010000023.1:0-9744 GCA_963456995.1 uncultured Campylobacter sp.
GCATAATTAAATAAAAAGGATTGAAAATGGCAAAAGAGATTATTTTTTCAGACGACGCAAGAAACAAGCTTTACGCGGGCGTTAGGAAACTAAACGACGCGGTAAAAGTTACGATGGGACCTCGCGGTCGCAATGTCTTAATCCAAAAAAGCTTCGGCGCTCCGGCGATCACAAAAGACGGCGTAACCGTCGCTAAAGAGATCGAGCTAAAAGATACGCTAGAGAATATGGGCGCTTCTTTGGTGCGCGAAGTAGCGAGCAAAACTAACGATCAAGCAGGCGACGGCACTACTACAGCAACCGTGCTAGCTCACGCGATCTTTAAAGAGGGCCTACGCAACGTAACTGCGGGCGCAAATCCGATCGAAGTTAAGCGCGGTATGGATAAATTTAGCGCTGCTATCATCGAGGAGCTAAAAAAATCATCTAAAAAAGTAAGCGGCAAAAAAGAGATCGCTCAGGTCGCTACGATCTCTGCTAATAACGATAGCTCCGTCGGCGATCTGATCGCAGACGCTATGGAAAGAGTCGGTAAAGACGGCGTTATCACTGTCGAAGAGGCGAAATCTATCAACGATGAGTTAAACGTAGTCGAGGGAATGCAGTTTGACCGCGGCTATCTAAGCCCATATTTCATTACAAATGCCGAGAAAATGCTAGTCGAGCTAAGCTCGCCGCTAGTGCTTCTATTTGACAAAAAAATTACAAATTTAAAAGACCTATTACCAGTTTTGGAGCAGGTTCAAAAAAGCGGCAAACCGCTTCTAATCATCGCCGAGGATATCGAGGGCGAGGCGCTTGCGACCTTGGTCGTAAATAAACTTCGCGGCGTGCTAAACATCTCCGCGGTCAAAGCACCAGGATTTGGCGATCGCAGAAAGGCGATGCTTGAAGATATCGCGATTTTAACGGGCGGCACCGTCATCAGCGAGGAGCTTGGCAGAACGCTAGAAAGCGCTTCTATGGCTGATCTCGGACAAGCCGAGCGTATCGTGATCGACAAAGACAACACCACCATCGTAGGCGGCGCGGGCAAGAAAAAAGATATCGACGCGCGCGTTTCACAGATCAAAGCTCAGATCGCCGAGACTACGAGTGATTACGACAAAGAGAAGCTTCAAGAGCGCATGGCTAAGCTTAGCGGCGGCGTCGCGGTCATCAAGGTGGGCGCTGCGACCGAAACCGAGATGAAAGAGAAAAAAGATCGCGTGGACGACGCTCTAAATGCGACCAAAGCAGCCGTAGACGAGGGTATCGTAATCGGCGGTGGCGCTGCGCTAATCAGAGCCGGACTTAGCGTAAAGCTAGCCCTAAGCGGCGACGAGCTTATCGGCGCAGACATCGTTAAGCGCGCGCTTTTTGCTCCACTTCGCCAGATCGCAGAGAATGCGGGATTTGATGCGGGCGTCGTAGCTAATAAGGTCGAGCAAGGCTCAGACAAAAAATTCGGCTTCAACGCCGCAAACGGCGAGTATGTCAATATGTTTGAAGCGGGCATCATCGATCCTGTGAAGGTCGAGCGCATCGCGCTTCAAAACGCGGTCTCTGTCGCAAGCCTGCTTCTAACGACCGAAGCGACTGTAAGCGAGATCAAAGAGGAGAAACCTGCAATGCCTCCAATGCCTGATATGGGCGGAATGGGTGGCATGGGCGGAATGATGTAGCCCCATAGGAGCGTCATTCGGCGCTCCTATACGCCTTGCTGTGGCGCTGTGAGATTTTGCAGCGTTCCGCAATGCCTTATGTGCGGCGATATTATAACTACGCGCCGCTAAAAAGATATGTGCCGCGTTTTGGGTATGTCTGAAGCGCGGCGATTTATTATTAATTAACGATTAAGTGGTGTAATTTTTAGTCACCGCATGATCTGATAAATTTCGTATCTCACCGTAAATTTACGGTTTTGCCGCATTATCCTTTAATTTAAAAGCTTTATTTGAGCTTCCTTTTTACCTTAAATTCTGACTTGCCACTCAAAATTTAAGCGCAGAATTCTAAAACTTTAAAATTTTTCAGCTCTCCTTCTTAAATGCTTACAAGATAAAATTTTGTCGTGGCGTCATATTTTTAGTGTGATAAAATTTTATTGCCAAACAGAATCCTAGCTGCGGAATTTTTAAAGCTTAGTCTTTATCCAGGTTTTTATCTGGCGATACGGCTTGGAATTAGAGCTGAAATTTCATAGCCTCACTCATTAAATTTAACGCGGCTTAATCTAAGCTTTGCTAAATTTCGCCTAAAATCCATGGAAAGGAAAACGATGAAAAATTTAGCTCGTATCTTTTTAATTGCGTTCATTTTGACGAGCTTTTCTGGCGCTTTTGCCGCGCAGCAAAGCCACAAATCTACCGCCGCGCAGCAAAACCATAAATATAAAATTTCATCTCAAAATCTGCGAGCCAAATATCATTCGAGCAAAAATACCTCGGCAAAATCCTCTGCCGAGCCACATGCTAAAAAACCTGCAAATGCTAAAAGTCTTTCAAATTCCAAGCTCACAAAAAATACGCGCGCATCTGGGAATTCTACTAAAAGTTCCATGCAAAAAAGCGCGAAAAATTTTACTAAAAATCCCGGGCAAAATTTCGCATCGCATTCTGCGAGAAATAAAGCATCTAGGCACCAGGCTAATCAATCAAGCAGTCAGAATGGAGCTAGCAAGAGCCTAGTCGCGACGCTGATGCGTTTGCCAAAGACCCGTATCTATGAGGATCAGGCGCCAAGCGCCCGCGATACGGAGCAAACTTACAGAGGTGCAGATATGCGGAGAAATGCAAGCGTGAAAACTCACGGAGGCGCAGATGATCAGACTGACAAAATCGTAGACGCACAAGCTCGAAAATTAACGACGACTCAAATTGCACAGCCGCAAGCTCGCTACGGCTATAGTGCAACTCGTTCTGGCGCTATGGGGCATACAGCTGCATCTCATTCGAGTGCCACGAAGTATACGGCTCGTCAAAATGCCCGCGCGCCCTATCTTCCCACATCTGCTCGCTCTAGCCGTGCGATAGGGCGCTCTGGCGGTAGCGCGCTTGGTAAAATACCGTCGCCAGAGCGGGGTAATGCGCTAGGACAAGGTGCTGCGATGCGTTATGATGAGCGTTGGGCGAAGCCCGCTCCACAGCCTTATGAGCCTGCGCCTGAGACCGAGAAAAAGCGAGGGCTGATATTTTCGTCGCAGTGGGGCCCCGCCGCGCCGAAAAGCAAGTGGCAGCAGCACGAAGCCCCGATGGATGACGCTTCGTCGCGCAATGAGTCGGTGATGGATATGCTGCAGGACAAGATGAGCAGGGTCAAGGTGAATATGGAGCTGGTGCGCTAGCCTAGGCGGCACGCCAGCGCAATTTCATATGCGTAGGCGGTTTAAATTTTGCTGCCTCTATAAGATCGCGATACTGGCGCGGTGTGCAAACACGAACGGCTGACGTTTTTTCGGCTTTGCCGCCGTGCGAAACAATGCTCTCTACTGCTGCAATTAAAGATAAAATTTTCATATTTCATCCACGGGCTTTGAATTTCACGGCTGTATGCCGCGCTGCTATGATAAATCGGATTACGCTTGTCCTGCGCGAGCAGGCACTGCGACGATACTGCGAGTAAAATTTCGCCGAAATTTCAAGAGCTTAATTTCGTAATTTTGCATTGTAGGACTTCGCTTGCCTAGCCTACTAAATTCGCGGAATTTTGCTTGGCTACGTGGTTTATTAAATTTCGCTTGCCATCAAATTTTGTAGAGTTTCATTCGCCGCCGGAATTTTTAGAATTTTATTAGATGGCGGAATTTTATAGTACTCTATTCGCTCAAATTTCGCGACGAAATGAAATTTTTTGCAAGCGCGAAAGCAAAATTTAGCGAGTGAAATCCTACAGGCGAAATTCTAGCGGCGGCTGGCGAGTGCGAATTATTAAATTTTAACCCCGTTTTGAATAAAATAGCGCAAAAAATTTTAAAGGCTTAAATTTGAAAAATCGCTATCCGACCCGCCAAATCTTCGTCGGCTCCGTCAAAATTGGCGGCGACGCGCCCATCTCCGTGCAGTCGATGAGCTTTTCTAAAACGAAGGACGTGGAGGGCACGCTAGAGCAGATTAACCGCCTGTATTTCGCGGGCTGCGACATCGTGCGCTGCGCCGTACTCGATAAAGCGGACGCGGACGCGCTCGCACGTATCAAAAAAAGCTCGCCGCTTCCCATCGTAGCGGACATCCATTTTAATTTTCGCTTGGCGCTGCAGGTTGCGGAGTTTGTCGATGCTATCCGCATCAATCCGGGCAATATCGGCGGCAAGGACCGCATTAAAGAGGTCGTGCGCGCGTGCAAAGCTCGCAGCTTGCCTATCCGCATCGGCGTAAATTTGGGCTCGCTTGAGGAGCAGTTTGAGCAAAAATACGGCCGCAGCGTCGAGGCGATGGTGCAAAGCGCGCTGTATAACGCCGCGCTGCTGCAGGATGAGGACTTTAGCGACATCGCGATCTCGCTTAAGACCTCCGACGCGCCGAGCACGGTGGCTGCGTATCGCGCGCTGCGCCCGCTATGCGAGTATCCTTTTCATCTGGGCGTGACCGAGGCGGGGACGAAATTTCACGCGAGCATCAAGAGCGCGATCGCGCTGGGAGCACTTCTGATGGAGGGGATCGGCGATACGATGCGCGTGAGCATCACGGGCGAGCTTGAGGAGGAGATCCGCGTCGCGCGCGCGATCCTGCAGGACGCGGGCGTGCAAAAAAGCGGCGTCAATATCATCTCGTGCCCTACCTGCGGGCGTTTGCAAAGCGATCTGCTAAGCGCGATCAAAATCGTTGAAGAAAAAACCGCACATATCAAAACACCGCTAAATATCAGCGTCATGGGCTGCGTCGTAAATGCGATCGGCGAGGCGAAGGGTGCGGACGTGGCGATCGCGTTCGGCAACGGGCGCGGCATCGTGATGCGCCACGGCGAAGTAGTCGCTAAACTCGAGGAGAGCAAGCTCGTGGAGCGGTTTTTGCAAGAGGTCGAGGACGAGGTGCGGGCTCGCGAAGGAGCGTGAGAGCTGCGGGGCCCCTAGCCGGTTAAAGCCGCTATGATTCGTGGCTTGGGTATCTCGGCTCTGAATTTTGGAGCGCTTGGCTAGTTGTAGTTTGCTCGGCGTTTTAAGGTGCTCTCAGGCTCATCGCGGTTCGTTTAGGTTCATAGGTACAGCGCGTCTGAGGCGTGAAATTTTAAAATTTCGTCTTTAAAACGGCGCTTTTAAATTTGAGCCTTTAGGAATACGGCTTGAAATTTTAGTGCTGGAATTTCGTATTAGATTTTTGAGTTTAAAATTTTAGCTTTAAAATTTGGGCTAAAATTTCGGCTCCGAAATTTTGCCTTGAAATTTCATTTCAAAATTTTAATTTCGAGATTTGAAGCAAAATTTTATAGTGCAGAATTTATCGCGCAAAATTTTAAGCGGTAGAATTCCGTGCCGCAAAGCGGAATCTTGACGGATGAAATTCCGATACGCCGCGAAATTTCATCCGGCTGGATTTCGTCTGCACCTAAAATTTAAGGCGAGAAAAATTCTAAGAGTCAAAATTTCAAAGGGCGAAATTTAAAATTGACGGAATTTTAAAGGCGAAAATTCCGAGGATGAAATTTAAGATAGCAAAATTTAAAGCGGTCGAAATTATAAATTCCGCCCGATAGAATTTTGCTAAGAGGCGAGATTTCAATTCTATAAAATTTAAAATTATCGCGCCGCAGAGATTTGCGGAGGCGAGCTTGAAATTTTATAGAATTTAAATGCGAAACGAGGGGAAGCGATGGCAACGAAGCAGAATGTGCCTGCAAATTTATACGATCTGGATATGGAGCGCGCGATTTTAAGCTCGCTTTTGCAAAACGAGGACGCATACGGCGAGCTGAGCGAGATAATCTCGGTCGGCGATTTTTTCTACAAGCCGCACGCCGACATCTACGAGGCGATCGTCAAGTGCTCCTCGCACAACGAGCCGATCGCGCCGAGCTTCGTTAAAAAATGGCTAGCCGATCGCTACGATGATGGCGCATTTACCGAGGTCGTAGCTACCAGCGGCGTGGTCGACGCCCCAAAATACGCGCTCGAGCTGCGCGAAAAATCGATCAAGCGCTCGCTAATCAAGGTCGCGCACGAGATCCCTTCGATGGTAAACGAGGCCGTGCGCAGCAAAGACACCGCCGATAAAATCAGCTCCAAAATTTACGAGCTCATCGATGAGGAGCGCCACGGCGGCATCAAAAAATCGCACGAGATCATCGCCGACGTAGTAGAGGAGCTGAAGCGCCAAAAAGCGCTCGCAGGCTCGGAGCTCGTGGGGCTGGATACCGGCTTTCGCTTCCTAAACGACTGCACGAAGGGGCTAAAGCCCGGCGAGCTCATCATCATCGCCGCCCGCCCCGGCATGGGCAAGACCGCCTTTGCGCTAAATTTGATGATGAAAACGCTGCAAAGCGGCAAAGGCGTCGTATTTTTCTCGCTCGAGATGCCCTCCGTGCAGCTGATGTATCGCATACTAAGCGCGCTTAGCTCGATCCCGTTAAGCGACATAATGAGCGCAAAGCTCAGCGACGACGACTGGACGCGGTTCAACGACGCTTGCGACGCGGTGCTGAATATGCCGCTTTTCGTCTATGACAGCGGCTATGTAAACATCCATCAAGTCCGTACCCAGCTGCGTAAACTCAAATCCGCGGACGCCAACATTGAGCTTTGCGTGATCGATTACATCGGACTTATGACGAGCACGAGCAACTACTCCGAGCGCCACCTGCAAATCGCCGAAATTTCACGCGGGCTCAAGCTCTTAGCGCGCGAGCTAAACATCCCGATCATCGCGCTGTCGCAGCTAAACCGCTCGCTTGAGGCGCGCTCGAACAAACGCCCGATGCTAAGCGATCTGCGCGAAAGCGGCGCGATCGAGCAGGACGCCGATATCATACTTTTCGTCTATCGCGACGAGGTTTATAAGGAGCAGATGGAGCGCGAGCGCATTTCGCGGCTGGAGGCCGAGGGCAAGGACGCGGGCGAGCCCGTATTTAGGCGCAACGACTATCAGGAAAAAGCCGAAATCATCGTCGGTAAAAACCGCTCGGGCGAGGCGGGCAGGACGATCGAGGTGGGCTTTCAGGGCAGATTTACCCGCTTTGTTGATACGAGCTTCGGCGGCGAGCCCAGCGAGAGCGCGATCTTTAACGAAAATGACAATCTCGATTACGTCTCGCAGCTGCAAGATCAGGGTTTTGAGGAGCCTGCTGCGCCGCGCCTCGATACGGCGCATCAGGGTGTAGCACAAAATTTACAGCAAAATTTAACGCAGAATTTTAACGAAGCTCAAAATTTTAATGAAGCGCAAAATAGCGGCGTAAGCTTAAATGAAAGATCCGCCAGTGCCCAAAATTCCGGAGTAAATATCGATTTTGATGAGATGCCTAGCTTTGGCGAAAGCAGTGAGCAGGACGACGAGGAGATAGACGGCGAGTCTAAGCTTAGCGTGGAGCAGAGCTTGGCAGAGGTGCATCGCGCGGCACAGGGCGCACCGCAAAAGCAAGAATTTGAGGGGCAAAGCTTAGATGATGCAAGAGCGGACAGTGTCGCACCGGAAACAGAAAGCGAGCATAAAAATTTAGCGGGCACTCTGCGAGGCGCAAAAGGCGCATCGCAAGGCGCAAAAGACGCGTGGCAAGGTGCAGAGGGCACATCGCAAGGCGCAGAGAAGGTAGCGGGCGCGTCGCGAGGAGCGGAGAGTACGCAGCGAGAGGATGCCTCGTATTTTGAGAGTGATAATAGTGCCGATGGCGGCAGGTCGTCTTTTGAAGCGCAAGAGGACGAGGCGAAATTTAAACCCGCACCGCCTTTAAATATCGAAGAGATGGGCATTCCAAAGATCAATGAGGCAAACAGGCTCGATGACGACGACGCGCCGCTGGATCTGTGAGATAGCGCTTAGGCTAGCGCTGATCGTTAGCGTTTTTTGCTTCGCGCTTTACGCGCAGGATTTCGGCGATGCGGGCTTTTGCGCGCTGGCGACGTTTTGGGCTTATGCGCTATTTCGGGTGCTATTTAGCTTTTTTTACGAGGCGAAGCAGCGTGCCAATGCGGCGCTATTTCGCAGCGGCGGGACTTTGATTAAAATTTTTAGAGGCAGGCTGATAAGCGGGGTTTTAGCCTTCGCGGGCGCGATCCTCTTAAGCGCCACTTTGGCGCTTGGTCTAGCCGATCTGCGCGGCGCGGCGCTATTTGTGACGCTAGCGGCGCCGCCAGCGGGGCTTGCTCTGATGCGTCTAGCGGTGCTTAAGCTCAGCCTAAAAGAGATTAAAAATCCTAGAATTTTATCGCTCAAACTTAGTATTTTGCTGCTCGCCGCGCTTGCCGTCGCGGTAAATTTCGCTCTAAATTTAGCCTATTTGCGGTTTGCAGACGGCGCAGATGCTGCCGCACACTCTTTAAATTCCGCGATAAATTTTACTCCGCCTGCCAGCACCGCTTCATCTGCCGAAGACTACGCGAGGAATGACGCTTCCGCGCCCGTCGGAAATTTTAAAACAAATAACGCCGCTAAATCCGCTACGAATTCCGCGACGAATAACTCCGTCATAGTTATGCGAAATTCCGAGACGAGCAATGCCGTCAAGTCCGCGCCGGGCGCTGCTAAAAATCTCACCGCTTCGCCCGCAAATTTTAAAGCGGGCTCCGTCAGAGCGGCGCACGCCTCGGCTGAAAATTCTAAGGCAGATCCCGCCGCTGCGCCGCAAATCAACGCTAAAAATTCTACGGCAAGCTCAGCCGCAGCGCAAAATTTAGCCCAAAATCCCGCCGCACCGAGTATGGCTGCCGACAGTTCCGCTGGAAAATCCGCGACCAGCCCCGCATCGGTAGCTGAAATTTTTGAAATTTTAAAATCTACCGCGCCGCAAGCGCACTTCAAATCCGCCCTGTTAAATGAAATTTACGCTTTGAAATTTTACAAAAACGCGCTGTTTGATCTGGCGCTGTCGCAGAGCCCTAGCGCGCTAAAAATCGCTCTTTTGTTTCTGATCTGCGCGGGCGATTTTGTCTTCTACTGCGCGATCTTGCATCTTTGCGCCTTCGTGCTTTTTACGCCGCGAGCCACGTCCGTGCCTAAAATAGGGCGCTTTAGCGGCACGATATTCGCGCTTGCTTACGTCACGCTGTGTTTGATCTGCGCCGCGCAGACGCGCACGGTAGGCAGCGGAGCTGAAGGCGCACATCCTAAAAGCGCGGTCGAGACGAGCGTGCAGATCGTATTGCAAAGCGGCGAGCGGCTGATCTTAAGCGCGCGCGAGGCGGACGCACTAAGAGGCGAGCTAAACGCCACGCGCTTCGCTGCGGAGGCAAACGCCGCGTCCGCGCTGAATAGCTACATCGACGCCGTTTACGACGAGGGCGCGAGGCTTAGCGCGCAGAAAATGGCGGATTTCAATTACTCGTTTCTGAGCGATTATCTGGTGCTGTGGCACGGCGTGTGGAACGATGATGCGGGGGCGTATCTGAATGAGAAATTTGCGCTCTTTGTAAGCGAAAGCTTCCCGAAAGATTTTGGCGAAAACATCGCTAAAATCGCTGCGGCGAACGTCAAAAATTATGAGAGCTCGCTAAATTTTACGCTCAAAAAATACGGCGCGAAAATTGATCTCAACGTCACGCAGAGCTTCAGCCTAAAAAGCAAGGCGTATCGCGCGAGCGGAACGGGGCTGGGGGCGCGGGGCGGCGTGCTGGGCGCA